>JAOUHG010000009.1 GCA_029865265.1 Candidatus Krumholzibacteriia bacterium
CGTCGGCCAGTCGCCCACGCCCGCGCCGGCGGGCACCGACGCCCCGGCGGCCGTGCTCACGTCGTGCCGCGGCTCGGTGATGGTGACGCGCGCCGGCGGCCAGGCCACGGTGGCGACGTTCGGACTCTCGCTCAACGACGGTGACGAAGTGCGCACCGGCGCCGAAGCCGAGGCGGAAATCATGTTCGCCGCCGGCAACTGGGTGTCCGTGGGCCCCAACAGCAGCATGAAGATCAAGGGTCACCCCGGCGCGAAGGAGCCGGTGAAGGACTCCGGCAGTTTCGAAGTGGTGAGCAACTTCCTCAAGCTCAAGAGTTCCGAGGGAAGCGGTTCGATCAGCGGACTGCGTTCCGGCGAGAAGGCCTCCACCCTGGTGCCGCTGTCGCCGGTGCAGACCAAGGTGCGCAACGCGACCCCGACATTCTCGTGGCGCATCGAGGACGAGTCCCTCGAGCTGCGCTTCACCCTGTACAACGAGTCGGGCGTCCAGTGGCAGTCCGACATCGCGGACGCGTCATCGCTGGCGTATCCGGCCAGCGCCCCCGCGCTCTCACCGGGCGTGTCGTACTCGTGGACGCTCGAGACCACCGACCCCATGGTGTCGCCGCCGCTGCGCACCACCGCGGCCTTCTTTGAAGTGATCGCACCGGCCGACGTGGCATCGCTGGACAAGGAACTGGCCGAGATCGACGCCGAGAAGCCGGGCGAAGTGACGTACCGCCTGATGCGGGCGAGCCTGTTCTTCGACCGCGGACTGGTGGAAGATGCCATCGACGAGACCGAGACCGCGCTGGCCAGCGACCCCGACAACGCGTCGCTGCACGCCATCCTGGGCCGGCTCTACGCCGAGACGGGCCGCACGCAGGAAGCCATGCAGGAGATGCAGCGCTCCCAGAAGTAACTGTCCGGACAACCACCTCGTTTCGCAAGCCGACCGGCCCCGGAGACTCTCCGGGGCCGGTTTTCGCATCGCGGCGCAAGGCAGCAGCGTCTACCGAAGCAGCACCATCTTCTTCGTGCTCTTGAACGAGCCCGCGATCAGCCGGTAGAAGTACACGCCGCTCGACACGCGTGCTCCCCGGTCGTTGGTTCCATCCCACGCGACCCGGTGAACCCCCGTGTTCTCACGCCCGCTCACCAGCGTCTTCACCCGTGCACCCGTGACGTCAAAGATCGCCAGGGCGACGTCGGCGTTGCTGGCCAGCGAGTAGGCGATGGTCGTGGACGGGTTGAACGGGTTGGGGACGTTCTGGGCCAGCTCGAAGCGGTACGTGGGCTGGACCTCATTCTTCTCCAGCCGGATCGGCGAGAACGCGCGCAGCCCGCCTCCCACCACCTCGAGATCGGCAATAATGAAGCTCAGGTCTTCCTCCGAGAGCACCAGTGGCTCCTCACCCACCACCTCAAACTCCACCCGCCCGAACTCCACCACCGGCGCAAGCGGCTTGCTATCTCCAATGACACCCACAAACGCCTGGCGGACGCCATCCCGCGTCACCTCGGTGCCCATGGTTGTCGATGGGTAGGCGGCATCGGGTTCCCAGCCGATGAACCGAAGCCGCGGGTGGTCGCTACGCAGCGACACCACCAGGGCCTAGACATACTCGATAAGTGGCGCGGGCAATACCTGAATCATATGGTACTTCACGTAGTGTCCCTCCGCGGTGCGGAGAACATAGACGGGACCGAGAAGCGCGGGTCCATGAGCATCGTACGTCGCCAGGTCAGCCGGCGCCTCGACAACGTCCTCAAACGATCCTGATACTATGCGCGCAGATGCTCCGTTCCAACACCCATACACGTACCCAAGCGGCGGGTCGACTACATAAACAATCGACAGGTCTCCATCGTACTCCCCAACCAGTAAGGAATCACTGAAGTCCCATGAACCGAACGCGAACCATGCATAGCCATGAATCACGCCAGCGGACGCCGGCGCCGCTGAGCAAATCGCCATCATGATGGCGAGCAGCACGTTTCTTAGAACAAGAGGCGCCCGCGGGTGATTCGCCCACTTCTGAGAACGGGACTCAGAGCATCCATGCGACTGAACAGCGAGCGAACGGACAGACGAATGAGAAACACACATCACGGCAGGAATCACAGCATTACCTTGCTTGGCCGAAGAACTGCAAGGAGATGATCTGGCGGGGACGTCGCGCAGCGTTCTGCGCAAGAAGAAGCCGAGCATCCCGGAACTCTTGCCAAAATAGCACCCCCGTTGGCTAGAGCAATAAGGAAGGACTAACGCGGCGAGTATATCGCACCGTAGCCTCTTTTGTCTACCCCCCGCTTAAGGGTGCGGCGGACCTCGTCAGCGCCCGCCCATTACCCCGCTACAGAGCATTCCGGGTCTTCGGACGCCAGCACCAATATGATGCTAAACTGCTCACGTGACTGACCGCCTTGACAAGCGCGCCTCGATGATTCTCCTTGGGGTGATCGTCCTGGTTGCTCTCGTCCTTCGCCTGCGGGGCCTGGGCTGGGCGCTGCCGTACACGTACGAAGAGGCTCGCCCCCTGCACGTGGCCTTCCAGATGTGGGGATGGGACCGCGGCGGCGATGCAACGCTCAACCCGCACTTCTTCAACTATCCGAGCCTCCTGTTCTACGTTCACTTTGTCACCCAGGGGTTGACGTACCTCGGGCTGCAACTCGCGGGGCGGATAGAATCGATCGTCGACTGGCAGGTCCTCTTCCTCACCGACCCGTCGGTCATCTACCTTACCGAGCGCGCGGTGACGGCCCTGTTTGGCATCGCCAGCGTCTGGGCCATCGCCCGCCTCGGCACCCTCGTGGCCGGCCGCACAGCGGGACTGCTTGCGGCCCTGTTTCTCGCGCTGAACGCGTTTCACATTGGCAGCTCGCAACGCATCGACGTGGACGTGCCGCTCACGTTCTTTGTGATTGTGGCATTGTGGGCCGTTGTCAGGATTTCCCGGGGGCCCGTGCGCAGAGACTACGTTGTTGCGGGCATCGCCATCGGGCTGGCTGCGTCCAGCAAGTACACGGGATTCTTTCTATTGCTGCCGCTGGTGGTGGCGCACGTGCTGGGCGCAGGCCGGCACCGGCACCACGCGCTGTTCATCGCCGCGGGGATCGCGTGCGTCACGTTTGCGTTCACGTCGCCTTTCGTGCTCCTCGACTTCCGGGAGTTCTGGAGCGCACTGTCGTATGAGCGCTCGCACATGGCGGAGGGGCACTTCGGCGTGGCACAAACATCGTCCTGGATCGCCTATGGCAAGGCGCTCGCGGGTCGCGTGGTCAGCATTCCGGTGGTGCTGGCCGCCATGGCCGGCATGGGATGGCTGGCGTTTCGCAGACGGGACCGCGCTGCGATTGTGCTGCTGGTGTTTGCCCTGTTCTACCTGGTGATCATTTCGAGCTGGAAAATGCGTGCCGACCGCTACCTCCTCCCGGTGCTGCCGGTGCTGCTGGTCTTTGCGGCCGCGCCGATGGCGGCGCTGCTCCATTCAAAAACGCGGCTGCGGCGGGTGACGGCGGTGCTGCTGATACTGGCGGTTGGAGCCGTTGATCTCGGCCGGCATGGGCGGGCGGTGGCGGCCATGCACGCCGACGCACGCACCGAAGCAGCCAACTGGATCGACGCCAACATCCCGCACGGCGCGTTCATACTGACCGAGCACTATGGTCCCGATTTCATCGCGCCGCCGTTGCTCATGCAGTTCGACCCGTCCCTGCGCGTGCAGGTGCTCAAACGAATGGGCGCGCGGCCGGTGCACGCGGTGCAGCGACTCCCCATGTTCCAGACGCAGCCGGAGGAATCCGCCCCCTTCTACGCGCTGGCGCTCTACCCCTGCGCCGACTACGTGGTCACAAGCAGTGCTGTGCGCGGCCGCTACGAACGCGAACCTGCCCGCTTCCCGGAGCAAATTCGCTTTTATGAGCGCCTCGCTACCGAGACGCGGATGGTCCGGGAGTTTGCCCCTCCGTCCGGCGACGGGATCCGCCTGACGGTCTACCAGCGTCCGTCCCGGTCCACGCCCTTCTCCCTCCGGGATTCCATCCCGCCCCCGCCCATTCTGCCACCCGACGCGGGGAGCCCGGACCGGCAGGCATCGTTCTACTACGACCTCGGCGCCAACTACGCCTTCTTCGGGTTTCACCGCGAGGCGTACGTCTCCTATATCCGTGCGCTGGATCGCAGGCCAGGCGACCCGAGGCTGTTCATGCAATGTGCCATTGGAGCGGTCGGCGCCCTGCTGTCGACGGGACAGACCGAAACCGCGCTCCTCGTACTGGAGCGTGTCGCTGCCGCCGCCCCCGACGATGACGTCCGCGCCAGAATCAAAGCCATGCGCGAGCAGATAAGCGCGGCCACGCCCTGACCGCTTCCCCGCCCTCTCCAGCCCCCGCGGCCTTCCTTGCCACCCTGCTTTTACCCTGTTAGTCTCCGGTCATGGAGCGTAGAGAGCTTGGCGGCTACGAGCTTCGCGAGATACTCGGCGAGGGCGGAATGGGCACGGTGTACCGGGCCCAGGACCTCACGCTGGACCGTCCCGCGGCCGTCAAGGTCATCCGGGCCAAGTCGCTGAGCAAGGAGGGCAAGGAACGCTTCCTGCGCGAGGCGCGCGCCTGCTCCAGGATCAACCATCCCAACATCATCACCGTGTACGCGGCCGGCGAGGAGAACGGTGAGCCGTACATGGCGATGGAGCTGATCGACGGCGAGACCCTGCGCGACGTCATCGACAAGGGCCCCATCGACTGGCGCACGGCCACGCGCTGGATCATCGCGCTGCTCGACGCGCTGCAGCGGCTCCACGCCGAGGGCATCGTGCACCGCGATCTCAAGCCCGAAAACATCATGGTGACGCGCGACGGCATCATCAAGCTGATGGACTTCGGCCTCGCGCACCTCACCACGCAGACCGCCATCACCCAGGAAGGCACCACTCTGGGCACGGTGCCGTACATGTCGCCCGAGCAGGTGCTGGGAAGGCGCCTGGATGCGCGCAGCGACCTCTTCTCCATTGCCACCATCTACCACGAGATGATCACCGGCATGCACCCGTTCCGCGGCGACCATCCCATGGCAGTGATGTACTCCATCCGCAACGAGACGCCCAAGCCGCTCAAGCTGGAGTCGAGCGACTACCCGGTGGGCCTGCAGGGCGTGCTGGACCGCGCCTTCGAGAAGGAACTCGACAAGCGCTACGCGGACGCGGGCGCCTTCCGCGACGCCATCCTTGCGGTGGCGCCGGAACTCACCGGCACCACGGTGATCGAGCGCAAGTCCTCCCCGGTGCGCATGGCGCTCACGGTGGGGATCGTGTCGGCGGTGGTGTTCGGGGTGGGACTCCTGGGGTGGAACTTCGTGCAGGGAAAGCGCGCGGCCGCGCATCGCGCCGAGGCGCAGAACCTCAACGAGCGCGCGTTGCTGGCCGCGGACGACGCGGCCAAGGAAGACTTGCTGCGCCAGGCGCTGCAGAAGGACCCCACCTATGCCCCGCCCTACAACGAGCTGGGGTTCATGGCGCTGGAGGCCGGCTATCCGGTGATTGCGGATTCGATGTATCGCGAGTGCCTCAAGCGCAACCCGCACTTCGGGCCGGCGCTGCTGAACATCGGCAATCGCTTTTTCGACCAGAGCCAGTATGACAGCGCGGCGGTGTACTTCGAGCGCGCCCTGCGCGGCGAGGCGCCCGACTCCGCCATCGTGGCCAACCAGCTGGCCGCTGTGTACCTGCGCATCGGACGCCCCGAGGATGCGCGCGGTGTGCTGGAGGCGGTCATTCCTTTGGAGGAGCCGCGCGCCATGGTGCGCGGCTATCAACTCATGAACCTCGGCAAGGCGCTCGCCGCCGGGGGCGACAGCACCGCAGCACGCGAACGCTGGCTGGAGGCGCGCGCGGTGTATCCCAACATCCCCGAGCTGCGCGAGTTGCTGCCGGAACCCGGCCGTTAGTCTGCGTTCAACAGAAACACCGCCACCGCTTCCAGAATGGAGTGCACGCCCAGCTTGCGCAGGATGTGCTGTACGTGGTTGCGCACGGTGGCATAGCTCACGCCCAGCCGCTCGGCGATCTCGTGCAGGGTGGCATCTTCGGCCAGCAGGGAGAGGATCTCCCGCTCGCGCTGGGTGAGTTCCGCGGAAAGGTCGGTCTGCTCGGGCTGGATCGTCTCGGGCGAGCGCAGCGCCACGCGGTCGATGAACTTGCGCACGCGCAGTTCACGCGCACCGTCCACCACGCAGTGCACCAGCCGGCCGTCATCCAGCGCAATCACCACCACCTTCACCTCCTGGCGTTTGCCGCCCGGGGTGGGAACGCTCACGCGAATCGGCTCGATCTCCCGGGACTCTTCCACCGAGCGGCGCACAAAGCAGCGGGGACCGCACAGCGGGGCGCCCTCGGGCGTGCGGCCGGCAATGACAAGGAAGCAGGCGTGGCCGGCGCAGTCGGCCAGATTGAGGCCCAGCAGGGATTCGGCGCGGGGATTGAGATAGGCGACGGTCCCCTCGGGCGATGTGATCCACACCGGCATCGCCAGCAGGGAAACCCAGGAGGGGAGCGATTGGCTTTCGTCGCGGCCAGGCGGTTCGTGCATGGCGCCCCCGAAGTCGCGGCTGGCACCCATTGTAGCACAAAACCGGGTGGGCGCAAGGCCTGTCAGCGCAGCAGAACCAGCCTGCGCGTGGCGCGGATTGTCCCCGCTTCCATGAGGACGAAGTACACGCCAGAGGCCGCGGGAGCGCCGTTCACGCCCACACCGTTCCAGCGGACCACGTGTGCGCCGGCCGGATACGGCGCATCGGCCAGCACCGCAACGTGCCGCCCGCGGACATCGAAGATACTCACGCGCACGTGCCCCGCCACCGCCGTCTCAAAGTGGACCGCGGCCGACGGGTTGGCCGGGTTGGGCTCGATGGTGCGAATGCGGGTGACGCGGCGGGAGACGGCCACGCTGTCCTGCGGTTGTCCGCCACGATCGTGCGGAACCACTACGTACGCGGTGTCGCGCGCCACATTGCCGGTGGCATCGCTGGCTGCGTAGACAACCGCGTACTCCCGTCCCCGGCCCTTCCCGTTGCGCTCCGCGCGCAGTTTGAACGCGACATCGGGCGTGCCCCACGCCGCGTCCTTGACGTCCTCCGCGCCGCCGGGTTCGTTGCTGGTGATCGATTCCAGCACGAACACCGGCGCCGGGTCCTGCTGGTCGGACACCGTCACCGTGGCGCTCACCTCCACCCACTTGTGGTTTGGCGGCCACAGCTCATCCGGGTCGAGCGTGACCACAATGGCCGGTGGGGTGGGATCGGGCGGCACGCGGTCGAAGTAGTAATCCGTCAGCGGCTCGGGCGAGTTGCGCGTGTCCGTCCAGGCCACGAACGCATCCTCTCCCCACCCGGTCACACCGATGTACTCCAGGTAGTTGCCGGGGTAGCGCCTGGGGTTGCTGGTGCCGTTGTTGGAGGGCACGTCCGCCACCGGCGCATTGATGAGGAAGCTCTCGCCCCCGTCGTCGCTGGCCGCCAGGTTCACCCGTGCGAGATGGTTGATGCTGTCCTCGCGCGTGTCGTAGAACACCACGTTCACGCGGCCGTTGCTCTGGTTCACATCCAGCCAGGGCAGGAACTGGAAGCTCCCGGGCGCGTCGTCGTTCACGCGCACCGGCGGCGAGAAGGTGTTCGCGCGGTCGTCGGAGTGGCGCACCAGCACGTCGGTGTCTTGGTCGCTGCCGTGGCAGTACACCAGGTACACGCGCCCGTTGTGCAATCCGCCGCTGCAGTCGACGTCCAGCACCGGACCCGCGAAGACGCCGCGGTTGGGCTGCGGCGGAACGCGGGTGCGAAACGGAAGCGCACCCGTCTCCACCACCACGTCGACCCCCCAGGTGCTGCCGTTGTCGAACGAGTGATCCACGCGGAGTTCGTTGACGTTGATGTCGTTCCAGGCCACGTACATCACACCGTCGGGCCCGATGGCGGGATCGGCGAAGAGAGAGTAGCCGCGGTCGGAGATGGAGTCGTCGTTGATCACCACCGGCGTCGAGAATGTGGCGCCCGCATCGACCGAGCGCGAGAACGCGATCTGCTGGTCGACGCGGCCGAACGCGGGCGGCACGTTCCACGTCCACGCCATCATGATCACCTGCTGCTCGCGGTTGAAGCGCTCGGGGCCCGCGGCCAGGTGAAACTTGTCGTTGCCCGCGGTGCCCAGTACGTCGGGCGCAATCCACACGAACACACCGGGGTTGAATGTGATCCCGCCGTCGTCGCTGCGGCACACCACGATGTGGTCGCTGGTGCCCTCCGGCACCGGTACACGCGCGCCGTAGCCCACGTAGACCCGCCCGCCGGCGTCGAACACCAGCGTGGGGTCGAAGCGATCGACATCTGCACCCAGGCCGTCGTGGGCATCGCCCACCGCCACGTGCGTCCACGTGTTCCCCGCGTCGAAGGAGTGGAAGGTGCTCATGGTCTTGAGCGAGCGCGAGTAGCCGCAGATGACCAGGTTGGCCGGGTTGGTGGGATTGACGTCGATGATGACTTCCGCGAGCGCCTGTTCGGGCAGCGCGTTCACGCGCACGTCATCTCCCGCGAACGGCACAAGCGGCGCGAGGCGCAGGATCTCCGCCGCGGGCTGCGACGGCGGTGGAAAGGTGGTGGGGGGAGCGGTGGCGTTGCTCGCCGGCGCGGGTGCACCCCAGAGCAGGAACGCTCCGGTGGTGACAACCAACCGGAGCGTCCATTGGAAACGCTGTCGCACCCCACCGTCAGTTGCTCGCCGGCCCCGAGTCATGACCCCGGGATTGTATCATGATCCGGCGACGGTGGCAGCGCGTACTATTTGAGTAACAGCATTTTCCTCGTCTGCGTGAACTTGCCCGCGGAGAGACGGTAGAAGTACATGCCGCTCGAAACGTGCTGCCCGCGGTCATTCGTCCCGTCCCACACCACCTTGTACACGTCCGCACGCTGGCGCTCGTTCACCAGCTCGCGCACCCGCGCGCCGCGGACGTCGTAGATGGTGAGACTCACCGGGCCATCCTGCGCCAACGCGTACTTGATGGTCGTGGTGGGGTTGAACGGATTGGGCATGTTCTGCTCCAGTCCGTAGCTCAGCTTGTACACCACCGAGTACGGTCCAAACTCCGCGCCCATGCCATCGGGCGTGATCTCCTGCAGCTTGTACCAGTAGGTGCGGTTGGCGGTGACGCTCTCGTCGCGGAACTCGTAGCGGCCGCCGGTGGCCTGCCCGCTGGCGCGAATCGTCTCCGTCGTCATTTCCCGGTACACGCCCAGCTCGCTCTCGGAACGAACCACGGCGAAGCCATCCATCCCGATCTCAACACCCGTCTCCCAGCGCAGCACCGCCGCGCCGTCCTCCATGGTAATGTCGAAGGTCTTCAGGCGTGTGGGAACGGTGCTGCCAACGGTGAAGGGCGCGTCATTGATCCCCTGCACGTACAGCTCCTCGTCCCCGCAGAAGTGGTCGTGACCGTCACCGTCGTCACCGTTCACAAACCGGTCACCCGGCGCGTGCGGCCAATGGTGGTGCTTGTACAGGCTCACCAGGATCCAGCACTTCTCGTGGTAGTCCGCCGGCGTCTTCCACAGTGCCAGGCCGATGTTGGGAATCTGGTGCGCCACTTCTTTCCACGTCTGGCCGTCGTCCACGGAGACGTGCACGTCGGCGCGGTGCAGGATCGTCTCCAGCGGACTCGCCCACACAATCAGGCGCCAGTCGTTCGACGGCAGGAAGTCACCCGCCTCCGGGCGCAGAATCACCGGGCGTATCGTGCGGATGGTGTCATCACCGGCAAAGGTCCGCGGCGGCACCTCGCCCGAAATCTCCACCGCGGTGTGGTAACTCTGCGGAACCGCCGCCTGGTACTGGTGACGCAGGAACTTCACCCGCAGCTCGTCGATCCCGTCGTTGTCCTCGTCGACGATCGATTCGCTGCCCGGCACGTACGGCACCGTCGTCGCCAACCGCACCGACGCCAGGTCGATGTTCTGCGCCAGGAACGGCGCCGGCAGCTCCACGCGGCCGGTCACGTAGAACCCGTCCGCGGCCACGTCCTCCGCCAGGTTGTCCACGTGCACCTCGGCCGCCACCTGTCCCAGCGGGACGTCCGAGCCGTTCACGATGGACAGCGTCTTGGCGCCGGGGTTGGTGATGAACAGCAGTCCGCTGCCGGTGGGGTCGACCGCGATGTCCGCGGGACCCGAACCGGTATCGATGGTATCCACCAGCGAGAGCGTCACGCTGAAGCCCGGGGCGGCGCTGCCCGGCTCGATGGCCGAGACACCTCCCACCGACTCGATGGTGAAGACCAGCACCTCGTCGCTGTTCTCCTGGATCACGTACAGCAGCGTTCCATCCGCGGAGATGGCGAGGCTCTTTCCACCCGTACCCGCGGGCACGGTGGCGAGCACCTCGTTTTCGGAGGTGCTGCCCGGAAACACATCCACCACCAGGATGGAACCGCTGTCGGTCAGGATGAACAAGAGCGCGCCGTCCGGCGACACCGCCATGCTCTTGGCACCGGCACCGGCCGGAACCGAGGTCAACACGGTATAGCCGCTGGCATCGAGCACCACGAAACCGGTGTCGTTGCCCACGTAGATGCGCGCACCGTCCGGCGACACGGCGAGGCTCTTGGCGCCCGCTCCGGCCGGAACCGTGGACAGCACCTGGTGGTGCAGCGAACTCGAGTCGTCAGTATCGATGACGCTCACGCTGCTCGAACCGGCGTTGGCCACCAGCAGGCGGTCGCCGTCCGGGAAGATGGCAAGGTCGATGGGGTTGGTGCCGACGGCGATGGTGGCCACCACTGTATTGAACGTGGATACATTCGACGGATCGACGCCGATGACCGACACCGTCCCCGAGTTGAAGTTCGCCACGTAGGCAAACGTCCCCTCCGGGTGAATGATGATCGCAATCGGCTGGTCGCCCACCGGGATCGACGGGTAGGTCGAGAGCCCGTTGACGTCCACCGGGATGACGACGTCACCCTCCGGGCTCACCGTGTAGACCAGCAGGCCGTCGGGCGTCACCGCGCAGCTCTTGGCACCCGCACCCGTGCCGATGTTGGCGATCACCTCGTCGATGGGCGAGGTGTTGGGCTGCAGCACCGTGAAGGGTTTGCTGTTGGAGGTTTCCGCACCCACCTGCACCTGGATGGTGCCGGTCGTGGCGGCAAGCGGGACCACCACCGTCAGGCGCGATGTGGTGGCGCTGGTCGGCGTTGCCGCCACACCGTTGAAGAGCACCGTGTTGTTGGCGGGCACCGGGTCGAAGCTGGTTCCCGAAAGCACCAGGGTCACGCCGCGCAGCGCGCTGGGCGGAGAAACCGACGCCAGCGCCACCGGGGGCCTGGCCCGGGTGGTGAACGCCGACTGCCCCGGGTTGGTAAGCGGATCGGTGGCCGAATCCTCGATGTCACTCGTGTAGACCACCTCGTACTGCGTCGAATACCCGAGCGGCGCGCCGGGTGTGAGCGAAACCTTGCGGTTGCCGTCGGTGAAGCCGTAGGTCACCGGAATGAGGGTGGCGTCGGCCGCGAGGCGCACGAACAGCGAGGATGCGCCGATCGTCGCCGGATCGACCGCGCGGCTGAAGGTGGCGAGCACCGCGGTGGTGGTGCTGACGTTGCTGGACAGGTTGAGCGGCAACACCTCAGCCAGCGCCAGCGGCAGGGTTGCCGGATCCACTGTTGCGGTTGCGCTCACCGTACGCGGCGATTGATCGATGCCCTCGGCAATCACCTGGATGGTCTGCGTGCCCACGTTGGGCCCCAGTTGCCACTGCACCTCGGCCAGGCCGGCCGCATCGGTGGCAACGTTGATCTCGTCCACCAGCCCGTCGGGCGTAACGAACAGGCCGTTACCGGGTCCGGCGCGGAAGGTGATGGTGAGGCCGGGCAGCGACGGGCCCTCTCCGTACGTCGTCGCGCGGATCGGCGCGGGCAGCACCCGGTTGATGACGCCGGTCTGGCTGTTCCCCGAAGCCACCGCCAGGTAGTAGACGCTGGTGAAGCCGCCGTAGAAGTCGTACACGCGCACGCTGTCGTGGAACGTGCTCGCGTAGTAGAGGCGGGTGCCGTCCGGCGTGTACTCGAATTCGTTCGGGGTCAACGTCTCAAAGACGCCGCCGTGGCTGGTGTATACGTCGGCCGTGGCCGGATCGTAGTACTGTAACGCCGCCAGCCCCTTGGATACGCGGATGGCGCGGTTGCCCTGCGGCGAGATGCGCATCCGTTCCTGGTAGGCGCCTCCGGGACCACCCGCGCCCGTCTCCAGCACGAACTGACTCTGCAACGTGTTGGTGAGTCCGTTGTTCGTCACCGTGTAGTCGAAGATCGAGCGCGTGACCGGCGCGCCGTCCAGTTGATAGGTCAGGATCTGCAGGCGGTTACCGTCCGGGGTAAGGTCGATGCAGAAGGGCGTCTCCTGCGGAGGCGTACCGGGAACGCTGATCAGCGAGGCGACGACACCGAACGTCTGGCTCTGCTTGTCCATGTCGACGACGAAGATGTTGTTGGGATTGCGCAACGCAATGTAGGCCACCAGCCCCGAGGGATGGAACTCAAGGTCGAAGATCAAACCGGGAGCCGTCGATATGGAATCGACCACGGTGACACCCGCGCCGTCGCTGACACCGGCCGCGTCGAGGATGTAGACCTGGTCGCGCCCGCCGTCCGCCACCAGCACCCAGCGGTTGTCCGGACTCGTCTCCACGTGGGAGATATAGCTGAACGCAAATATCCCCGGCGAGCCCACGTACCCGCGCAGCTTGCCCCAGCCGGGGCTGCTGGGGTCCGTGTCGATGATGGGAACGAAGCGCCCCAGCGGCCCGTCGTTCTGCGTGAGCGCGAAGGTCGTCTTGCCGTCGGCGGTGATCGCCATGTCATCCACCGCGTCACCCAGCGGACGGTAGCGGTTGATCTCCTGGTTGTAGGACGGGCTGCCGGGACGGACGTCGTACTGTGAAATGCTCCCGTCGTCGCTGCCCACCAGCAGGTACTCGCCGTTGGGACTCATGGCCAGCGCATCGTTGGTACCCGGGGGCGGGCCCGCCATGGCGCCCGCGAAGCGCGGCGTACCGGAGCCCGCGTTGGCAAGCAGCACCTGGAACGAACGCGAATTCGAGGTCTGGTCCACCGTGGTGCCCGACAGCCGGACGATCACCTGCACCGGACCGCTGCTGGCGCCAACCGGAACCCGCGCGATGATCTTGTCGAACTCGTGGTGCTCTGCCGCGACGATGGTGCCATTGAAACTGACCGACGCCTCATCGAAGTCCTGCGGGTCGCCGAACTCGAGACCCGAAAACACCACCTGACCGCCCGCGGGAGCGGCGGTGGGATAGACACTCTGCAGCACCGGACCCACGCCGATGGTGGTGACCAGCAGGCGCGGTGACAGCGCGCCGCCACCCTGCAACGCGGAAAACGCGTACAGGCCCTCCGGAGAAATCGCGATATCGACCGGGTTGATGGGGGTTTCGATGTCTTCGACCACGGTGCGGAACGTGCTGCTCGACTCCACCAGGTCGACGATCTTCACGTTGTCGAGCTCGCGGTCGGTCACGTACAGGTACTGCGCCGCCGGCGTGATGGCCAGTCCGCGCAGGGATCCGCCGGTGGCCACGTCCTGCACCTGGAACGGCGTGCCCTGGATGTTGACGATGGAAATGTCGCCGCCCAGATGGCTGACGTACGCGCGCTCGCCCTGCGGGTCGACGCTGATCCCGCGCGGGTCCGCGCCCACCGGGATCTGCGTGAGCAACGAGTCGCCGTCGAGGTCGAAGAAGAGCAGATCACCGGCGTCGGTGGCCGCCAGCAGCCGATCGCCGGCGGGCGTTACCGCCATGGCGCCGCCCACCGATGCACCGCCGGGTGCGGGCAGCACACCCACCTGCTGCTGGTAGGTGGGACTTCCCAGGCGCGTGTCCCACACCTGGATCTCGGACTCGTCGGTGGCCACGTAGGCGCGGTCACCGCTGGGCTCGGCGACCAGCCCGCGCGGACCGGCGCCGAGTGCGTGCGACGCCAGCACCGTGTTGAACACGGGGCCGGTGCTGGGATCGGCCATGATCTCCACCAGCTCGCCCGATGCCTTGCTGATGGCGTAGGCGCGCGTGCCCTCCGCGTTGACCGCGATGTCATCCAGGCCCGACGGGTACGGAATGAACGTACTGGTCAGGTAGCCGGAAACACTCGGGCTCACGATGACGGCCTCCGCACCCAGCGACGTGCCGACGTATGCGTACTCCCCACCCGGTGTCAGTGCTACCGAGGTTGGCGCGTGCGAGAAGAGCACCTGGCCGGACTCGTAGCCGCGCGCCACTTCGTTGGCGGTGAGGACGGTGAAGGTGAGCGGGTTGCTGGTCGTCAGATCTGCGTTGACCACCAGCACCGGTCCCGTCGCCGCGCCGGCCGGCACCGTCACCACCACCTGGTTGGGCTTGACCGACTTGATGGTGGCGGCAGCGCCACCCACGGTGACCGTCGGGTCGGCCGGAACCCGTTTGAAACCGCGGCCGTTGATGACCAGCGTGGTCCCGATAACGCCCTTGGTGGGCGCAAGGCTGGTGAGCGCCAGCGGCGGCTCGGGTTCGGTGGTGATGGAGAGCGTGAAGTCGCTCTCGAGGTGGTTGCCGAACTTGTCGGTGAGGTCGGTGTCGATGGTGAGCGTGTAGGCGGTGGAATACTCCAGCGCCGGCGACGGCGTGAAGACCAGCACCGAGTCGTCGCGAATGACGGCGATGTTACCGGCCCGCGCGGTCATGGTGGCGTCGTCGCGGAATGAGAACGACGGCACGATGGTGCCGATGGCAACCGGCTCGGAGAACTCCACCACGTAGGCACCGTCAATGGCGACACCGCTGGCACCCGCGCCGGGTGCCGTGGACAGCACGGCAGGTCCGGTGGCGTCGATGTTGGTGACGATGGCAATGTCGGTGGCCGGGCTGGAGATGCCCACGGTGATGGCCACGCGGTCGTTGGGATCGTCGCTGTTGGATTCGGCCGCGTCGTACCACTCGGGGTTGAAGTTGTCGTCGACGATGTCCTCGACGAGCGTGTTGATGTTCCCCGCCTCTATATAGTTGATGGGCGCGGTGCCGTTGAGCGGGTGGATGGAGACGTAGTAGTCGCCGTCCGCGATGCCCGGGAAGGTGAAGCTGCCGTCACCCAGGGTGAACTCGCAGCCGGTGGTGTCGCTGGTGGCCGCGTCGATCAGGAAGACGATGGCGCCGCCGACGGGCAGAGACGTGCTGCCGTTGGTGACGATTCCGCTGATGCGGTTGGACTCCGCGAGGGTCAGCGAGTCGCCGTAGGCCTTGAAGTAGACCAGCTCATCGTCGGTATCGAGGCTTCGCGCCGCGAGGCCGCCCGGCAGCACGTAGTGCATCGTCGCCGACCGCTTGACGGTGTGCGAGATACCGAGCATGTGCCCGACCTCGTGTACGGCGATACCCTGGATGTCGCTGCCCGGACCGCTGCCGCCCACCTTGTAGGTCTTGCTGGGGTTAAACACCATGTCCGCGTCGAAGATCTCGCCCTTGCGATAGACGCGGCCTGCGATGAGCGTGTCGCTCTCGAAGCTGGTGGACAGCCCCACCGCCAGCACGAGGCTGGAGAAGGGATAGGCCCCGTCGACGAAGGTCACCATGTTGACGCCGTCGAGACCGTTTGAGTTGGTCTGGGTGGTGGTTCCGCCGTAGGCGACGTTCAGCTCCGTGCCGGAGATGGCCGCCCACGTGTCGAACGCACTTTGAATTGCCGCGAAATCGGAGCCATCCGAGATACCGGGGGCACCGGTGTCGTTGATCAGGTAGGTGATCAGCGTGTCGGCGGTTCCCCAGTACTCGACGTGGCGGGCGCCGATGAACGCATCGATGCACCCGTCGCCGTCGCGATCGAAGCCGGATGCGTCCTCACCCTTGCACGCATCCACCGAGTCCGGAACCCCGTCACCGTCCGCGTCGTCGGGGATGAACCCCTGCACGTTCATCGAGGCCGCGGCCAGCAGAAACAGCACAAGCATCGATCGGATCAGCGTGTTTTTCATGGCGATTCCTCAATCGGAGCCCCGCTCCCCCGGGGCTCCGGCGGGATCCGGTCCCGCGTGGTTCGGTTTTCTCTACTTCAACAGCATCATCTTTCTCGTCTGGGTGAACGAACCCGCGACCAGCCGGTAGAAATACATGCCGCTGGCCACGCGCTCCCCGTTGTCATTGCTGCCGTCCCATACCACCTTGTACACGTCCGCGCGCTGGCGCTCGCTCACCAGCTCGCGCACCCGCGCGCCGCGGACGTCGTAGATGGTGAGACTCACCGGTCCGTCCTGCGCCAACGCGTACTTGATGGTGGTGGTGGGATTGAACGGGTTGGGAACGTTGGCCTCGAGCCCGTTGCTGAGCTTGTAGACCACCGAGTACGGTCCGAACTCCATGCCCAGCCCGTCGGACGCCACTTCCTGCAGCTTGTACCAGTAGGTGCGGTTGGCGGTGACACTCTCGTCGCGGAACTCGTAGCGGCCGCCGGTGGCCTGTCCGCTGGCGCGAATCGTCTCCGTCGTCATCTCCCGGTACACGCCCAGCTCGCTCTCGGAACGAACCACGGCGAAGCCCTCCATCCCGATCTCGACACCGGTTTCCCAGCGCAGCACCGCCGCGCCGTCCTCAAGCACGATATCGAAAGTCTTCAGAAGCGTCGGCACCGGCGCCGAGATCATGAACGGATCCTGGCTCATGCCCTGCCCGTACACCTCGCCGTTGCGCCACAGCGTCACCAGCACCCGGCAATGCTCGTAGAAAGCGTCCGGCACCATCCACGCCACCTGCCCGGTGTTGCTCACCTGCAACGCCACTGGGCTCCACGTCTGTCCGTTATCCGCGGAGAAGTGCACATCGGCCAGCGGCGCCGACGGGCCCTGCGGGTTGGTCCAGGCGATGTAGGTGCTCTGCCCCGGCGCAACCGGCGCACCCGCGTGCGGGTGGGTCACGGTGGGGCGGATGGTGCGGATGGTGTCCTCGCCGACGAAGGTGGTTGCGCGCACGTCACCCTCGATGGTCACCGGGACGAACTCGCCCTGCGGCATCACCGCCTGGAACGCGGCCCGGTCGAACTTCACGTGCAGCTCCTGGAGACCGTCACCGTCGTCGTCCTGGAACGACGCCGTCCCGGGCACCGCGGGAACAGCGCCCTGCAGGCGGATGGACGACACCACGATCTCCTGCGGGAAGTACATCGCTGGGAGTTCGATGCTGCCGGTCACGTACTTGCCATTGGACTGCAGGTTCAACGTGCGCGGCGTCACGCGTATCTCCGCCGCCACCGGCCCGGCCGGGGGGCCGAAGATGGAGATGGTGGAGTTGCCCGCGTTGACCACGAAGAGCGAACCCGTTCCGCTGGGGTCGATGGCCACGTCGCTGGGATCGGGGCCGACGCTGAGCGTATCGATGACGGTCGCGGTCACCATGAACGACGGCGTCGCGGCGTCGGGGTCGATGGCCGAAACGCCCGCGATCACTTCGATTTCGTACACCAGCACCTCGTCGCCGATCTCCGGGATGAGGTAAAGCAGCGTGCCGTCCGCGGACACGGCGAGGCTCTTACCACCGGAACCGGCCGGCACCGTCACCAGCACCTCGTTCTCGGACGGGCTGCCGTCCTGGATGTCGACCACGAGCACGTCGCCGTCGTCGGTGAGGACGAACAGCAGCGTGCCGTCGGGCGACACCGCGAGACTCTTGGATCCGGATCCGGAGGGAACGCTGGTGAGCACTTCATAGGCCGCGTTGAGCACCGTGAAGCCCGTGTTGGTGCCGATATAGATGGTGCCGTCGGGTGACACCGCGACACTCTTGGCGCCGGTCCCGGAAGGAACCGTGGCCAGGACGGCGTTGTTGGTGGTGCTCGAACCGTCGCTGTCGACGATGCTCACGTCGGACGACCCGGCGTTGGCCACCACCAGGCGGCTGCCGTCGGGGTCGACGGCCAGGTCGGCAGGGTTCCTGCCCACACCGATGGTATGGATGACGGTGTTGAAGGTGGGCGAATCGGGGTCGGTATCGATGACCGATACCGAGCCAGAATTGAAGTTCGCCACGTAGGCGACGCGCCCGTCGGGATGGATGACGATCGCCACCGGCTGGTCGCCGACGGGAATCGCCGGGTAGCTGGTCAGCCCCTCGACGTCGACGGGGATGATGACGTCACCGTCGGTGCTTACCGCGTAGATCAACGCGCCGTCCGGCGACACCGCGCAACTCTTGGCGCCGGCACCGGCGGGCACGGTGGCCAGCACCTCATCGATATGCGACGTGCTGGGCTGAAGCACCGTGAACGAGCGCGCGTTGGATGTGTCTCCGTGGGCCACCACGCGGACCAGGCCGGGGATGGCACCCGTCGGCACCCGCACCACCAGCGAACCGGGGCCGCCCGAGGAGGGCGTTGCGGTCGCACCGTTGAACAGCACCGTGTTGGCGGACGGCGTCGCGTCGAAACCGCTTCCCGAGAGAACCACGTTTACACCCACCAGCGCGCTCGGCGGCGAGATGGCCGCGAGACGCAGCGGCACCGAAGTGAGGGTGGTGAACGCGGAGCTGCCCGGATTGGTGAGCCCGCCACCGCCGGCGTCGGCCTGGATGGCGCCGCTGAGCACCAGCTCATAGGCGGTGCCCAGGCTGAGTGCGGCGGAAGGCGTCAGCGACACCTTGCGGTTGGAATCGGTGAAGCCGTAGGTCGCCGCCACGGTGGCCGCGGTGGCGGTGTCGCGCAGGTAGAGCGTCCCGGTCGAAATCGACGCCGTGTCGATGGCGCGGCTGAAGGTGGCCAGCAGCGCGGTGGTGGGACTCACATCCGTGCTGCCGGCAAGCGGAACCACTTCCGCGAGCGAGAGCGGCAACGTGCTCGGGTCCACGTTGGCGGTGGCGCTGAAGTTGAACGGCGAGCCGGAAAGCGCCGTCGCCGAGACCAGCACCGTGTTGGCTCCCACGTCGCCCAGCTTCCACTGGATCTCCGCGTAACCCTGCGCGTCGGTCGCGACGATGGTCTTGGTCTTCAGACCGTCGGCGGTGAGCAGCATGCCGTTGTTCATCGCCTCGAACGTCACCGGCACGCCGTCGAGCGGCGCGGACGACGACGACTGCACCAGCACGCGGATGGGCGCCGGCAGCAGCGCGTTGGTAACGCCGGTCTGGTTGTTCCCCGACGCCACAATGATCTTCTGCGCCGCCAGGAAGTCGAACATCTGCAGGGTGGCGCCGCCGGCGTTGGCCGCATAGATGCGCCGCCCGTCGGGCGTGAATCCGTAGTCGAGGGCAACGCCAGAGGTCAGCGAGCGGTAGAACGGCTCCACCGGGCAGGTCGGGTCGTACTCGATGAACCCGGTATTCATCTGCGTGCGGATGGCAAAGGTCCCCTGCGGGTTGATGCGGAAGGTGTTGTCGCCGCTGATAGCACTGGCGTCGCCGGAACCAACCACGCAGTTCGCTTCAAAGTAGCAGCTATCCGGGTTCTCGCAGTTGATTCGCGTCACGTACATCTCGAAGTTCGGCGATGGATTGCCGGAATACGCGAACACGTGTTTGCCGTCGCGCGAGACATCGATGGAAGTCGGCGCCGGCGCGGTGGGAACCGCCGATATGGTGCCGAAGTTCGGGCTCTGCGGGTCGGTGTTATAAATGAGCACCGCGCCCGACGACATCGGGTTGAGCATGAAGACGGCGCGCCCGCTGGGGTGGAAGACGATGTCGTCGTCCAGTGCGGGCGGGTAATTCTGATCGATAACCACCGGTGCCACGCCATCGGACAACCCGGTGGCGTCGACGAACATGTGCGCCCCGCCGCCGATGAGCATGATGCTGCGGTTGTCCGGGCTGGTGCCCACGAAGTCAGCGCCGCCCGCGATCATGTTGGTGGTGAAGTCGAAGGCCGGCCCCGCCGTGCCAAAGCGCGGGTCGTTGGGGTCGCAATAGTAAGGGCGGGGCAGACCACCCGAGGTGATGATCGCCACCTTGCCGTCGGCGGTGATGGCAATGTCACCCAGGGTGCCACCGGCAACACCGAACGACCCCACCATCTGGTTATAGTTGGGGCTGCCGGGACGAATGTCGAACACGAAACAGAACTCGCCGCCGCCACACAGCGTGTACAGGTAGCTGCCGTCCGGCGAAAACGCGAGCGTCTTGATGAGGTAGTCGCAGAACAACGAGGCGTTGTTCGGGAATGTGAGGCTGCCGGCCGGGCGCAGGCCGTTGTCCAGGTACAAGGGCCCGATGGCCTCGAAGTAGAACGCGTTGGACACCTGGGTGGGGTTGCTGTAGCGCTCGGACCGAACCGTCACCGGCCCGCTCGACACGCCCACCGGGACCGTCACAATAATTTGATCCGGAAGAACGCGCGACGGCGTGGCGATGACGCCGTCGAAGTCGACGTAGGTCGCAGACGCGCCCTCGTCGTTCAGGCTCGAACCGGTGATGACAATCTGGGTCCCCGGCTGCCCCGCCTGCGGAACCATACTCACAATGGCGGGTCCGTCGCCGATGGTGGTGACCACCATGCGTGGCGCGGCGCCATCACCCTGCAGCACGGAGTAGGCAAAGATGCCGTCGCCCGACATGACGATGTCGACCGGGTTGGTCGGCATGGGCGCGGTGGCGATGACGCTGCGGAAGGTGGTGTGGGTCTCGTCCAGGTCGACGATCTTGAGTTCGTCGGCGCCGCGATCGGTGACGTAGAGGTAGAGCCCGGCCGGCGTGGTGTCGAGACCGCGCAGCAACCCGCCGGTGGAAATGCTCTGCACGAAGAACGGCGGCGCGGAAATCCCGCCGACGTTGACCACCGAGAGGGTTCCGTCGTCGTGGGTGACATAGGCGCGCTGTCCCTGCGGGTCGATGCTGATCGCGCGGGGAGACAACGACACCGGCACGCGGTCGGTGAGGCTGTCCTCGCCGAGTGCGTAGAAGAACACCTCGCCCGACGCGCCCAGCGCGAGCAGGCGCGAACCGTCGGGGGTGATGGCCATGCCGCCGGGCAGCGAGATGCCGTCCGGCGACGGAAGCACGCCCACCTGCTCACGGTAGCTGGGGCTGCCGAGACGGATGTCCCACACCTGCACCTCGGCCGCGTCGGTGGCGATGTACGCCCGGTATCCGAATGGATCCACCACGATGCTGCGCGGCTGCGCGTTGAGAATGCGCGTGGAGAGAATGGTCTTGAAGAGCAGGCCGGTGGTCGGATCCGTCATGATCTCGATCATCTTGCTGGTCGACGGGCTCACCGCGTAGGCGCGGGTTCCGTCCGGCGCAATGGCGATGTCCGCGTACTCGGCGGGGTCGGCGATGAGTTCGCGGGTGAGATACGCGCCCGCGGCGGCGTCCACCACCACCGCGTCCACGCCGCCCACCGACGCGATGTAGGCGTAGGCGCCATCGGGCGTGACGGCGATGGCGTTGGGCGTGTTGGACAGGTTCACGGTTCCGCTCTCGTAGCCGCGCGCAATCTCCGCGTCGGACAGCGCGGTGAACACCAGCGAGTTGCTGACCTGCATATCGGGGTTGGTGACCACCACGTTGCCGGAGATGACGCCGTCGGGGACGGTTACGACGAGCCGTCCGGGCGCGGCACTGCTGACGGTGGCCGGCGTGCCGTTGAAATCGACCGTGGGCGCTGGATCGACGGAGAATCCGCGCCCGTTGATGACCAGCGTGGTCCCCGGAACACCCTTGTTGGGCGCGAGGCTGGAGATGCTGAGCGGCGGCTCCGCCTCGGTGGTGAAGGTGGCCACGTAGTCGGTTGCCAGCGCGTTGCCGGCGCGGTCCTTGAGGTCGGTGTCGATGCGCAGCGTGTGCAGCGCGGAGAAATCGAGCGGCGAGGACGGCGTGAACACGATGACCGAGTCGTCCTTGATGACGCCGATGTTGCCGCCGATGCCGGTGGTTCCCTGCTTGAACGAGAACGACGCGCCGATGGTGCCCACGTCAACGCGCTCGGAGAAGCGCACCAGGTAGGCGCCGTCGATGGCGACATCCTCGCTGCCCGCCGCGGGGGTGATCGAGACCACCTCGGGCGGCGTGCCGTCGATGTTGGTAATGATGTCCACCGTGGTGGTGGCGCCGGACGTCACCGTCACCGCGGTCTTGTCGGCGGCGTCGTCCATGTTGGACTCGGCCGCGTCGTAGTACTCGGGGAGGAAATCCTCGTCCACAATGGACGCGGTGAAGTCGTTGACGTTTCCTGCGCCGATATAGTTGATGGCCGACGTGCCGTCCAGCGGGTGGATGGCAACGAAGTAGGTGCCGTCCGCGAGGCCCGCGAAGTCATAGGAACCGTCGGGCATGGTGATCACGCACGCGGCAGTGTCGGACGGGTTGGACGCGTCGATGGCAAACACCAGCGCACCCGGCACCGGGCTGCTGCTCTGGCCGCTGGTGACCATACCGCGCAGGCGGCTCGCAGCGGAGAGAGAGGCGCTGGTCGCGTAGGCGCGGTAGTAGACCTGCTGGTCGTCGGTCTCGAGCGTGCGGGCGGCGAATCCACCCGGCAGCACGTAGTGCATGGTGGCGGAGCGAGTGGGCGTGTGCGCGATGCCGAACAGGTGCCCGGCTTCGTGCGCCGCGGTGCTGCGGATGTCGCTGCCGGGGCCGGCCCCGCCCACCTTGAAGGTCTTGGTGGGGCTGAAGAGCATGTCCGCGTCGAAGATCTCGCCCTTGCGCCACACGCGCCCGGCGATGAGCGTATCGCTCTCGAAGCTGGTCGAGAGGCCCACGGCCAGCGTGGACAGACCGAACGGGTACGTGTTGTCGACGAACGTCACCAGGTTGACCCGGTCGAGCCCGTCGGCAACGCCCTGGGCAACGGTTCCGCCGTAGGTGGCGGTTAGCCCGGTGCCGGGGATTGCCGTCCACGAATCGAACGCCGCAATGATCGCGTCGTTGTCCGCGGTTCCGCCAATGCCGGGTGCGCCGGACGCGTTGATCACGTAGGTGATCACCGAGTCCACCCAGCCCCAGTACTCGACGTGGCGCGGTCCGATGGCGTCATCGATGCAGCCATCGCCGTTGCGGTCGAAGTACGACGCGTCCTCTGCCGGGCATACGTCGACGGAGTCGGGAACGCCGTCACCGTCGGCATCGTCGGGAATCGTGCCCTGCACGTTGAGCGCGCCCACCACGAGCAGCGCAGCCATCGCGATCATCCAGCGGAATCGGGTTGTCATGCTCAGTGTCCTTCTATTGATCCGATTATTCCTGCGGCAAGACCTGATTAATGAACTGCTCGACCGTCACGCGCTGCGCGCGCGCGGGCGCGGTGCCTTCCAGATCGGCGGGAAGCGTCTGCTGCACGAAGGTGCGGCCCGTGCGGGGATCGCGCTCCACCTCGTACTTGCCCTGCGAGAAACCCGCAACCTGGAACGCGCCCGGCACGGACGGCTCCAGGAACAGCAGCACCTGCTCGCCACGGTTCCAGGAAAGTGCGCCGTGCGCGGTCATGCGCACGTTGCCCACCACACCGCCCGGCTGCACGACACGAACCGTGCCGCCGCCGTTGCCCTTGTAGGTAGACCCCACGGACACCGTCGCCTCCGTGAAGATCTTGCTGTGATCGGCGTTCCAGTAGGAGCGCACACCGGTCACGGTGCCGTCGACGATCAACGCCGACTCCTGCGCCAGTTCCTGCGGGGTGCGCTGGATGACCTGCGTCGCGACCGCCGCGGTCACGGCGAAGCCCACCAGCGCGCACACCAGCGAAATCACGATTGTCTTTTTCATACGATCCTCTCTCTCCATAGCAACGGACACGTCGGGGAAACGCTTACCCGGAGATGGTCCTGCGCGAATGTCCGTTCGCAGGACACCTTCATGAACTCTGAAATGAAATCTACGGACTGCGCCGTCGCCGGAAACGCGGCGGCTGCGGGGGTGGCAATAGCAGACCATGGGGCCAGCAGGCCAGTACGGAGAATGCGCAACACCGTGCGATTCCTTTCGCCACGCCGGTGCGCATTGCACGAACCGGTGCCGGGGATACGTGGCGGTTTGGGGGCATCCGTCTGTACTACTGATGGGATGCTTGCATTACAGCGGCGTCACGGCCGGGATGGTGCTCGCGACGCCGGGGTCTCATTCGGGATTGAGTAGCGTCGATTATAGCGTATCGGCGGGCCAAAATGAAGGTCTATCGTGATATGCGACAGGAAGATGCGGCGCAAATTCGGATAGCTTTGTCCGCACTGGAACTACGACACGATGAGGTGTCCCTCGGAGACGATCACCGACTGGCCACCCACCCGCACGCCGGTGAGCGCGCCATCGCGCGCTTCGGCTTCGACATCGAGGAAGCTGGGCCGGCCCATTTCGATGCCCTGTTCCACCCGCCAGCGCGCGACCCCGTCCTTAAGTCCTTCACGGCGCGCGAGATAGCCCGCCAGCGCGCTGCACGCCGCACCCGTGGCGGGGTCTTCCTCGATGCCGGCCGCGCGGGTGAGCGCGCGCGCATGCACCGAGCACCCCGGCGACTCCGCGTCGTGGGAGAAGGCGTAAACCAGTTTGGCCCAGCCCGTGCGCAGGTACTGGTTGGACCACTCCCAGTCCAGGCGCACGCGGGACACCGCCTCGCGCGAGGCGAGCGGGACGAACAGGAACGGCACGCCGCAGGAGATCGTCTGCGGGTGGTCCGTCTCGTCATCGAGAAGATCCTGGGGCGAAATTGAGAGCATGGCCGCGAGGTCCTCGATGGCCGGGGCCTCGGGTCCCCACTCGGGAAGCTGCGCCACGGTGAGGCGCGCGTAGTGCGGTATGCCCTTGCGCGCGTCGATATCCACTTGAATGTCACCCACGTCCTCACCCAGCACGATGCGCGTGCGTTCGCCCTCCAGCGTCACCCGCCCGCACGCGGCGAGCACGTAGGCGGTGCCGACGGTCGGGTGGCCCGCGAAAGGGAGCTCGCGCGCGGGCGTGAAGATGCGCACGCGGAAGTTCTGCTGCGGGGTCTCGGGGGGAAGCACGAAGGCGGTCTCGGAGAGGTTGAACTCGCGCGCGATGCGTTGCATCTGCTCCGTGCTGAGTCCGGTGGCGTAGGGAAACACCGCCAGCGGATTGCCCCCGAAGGCGCGATCGGTGAAGACGTCGACTGTCCAGAACGCGTAGCGCATCGTGCTCCTCCTTTCCGCAATGATAGCACACCGCGCAGGAGTGCCCGGGTCAGTTGACGTAGCCGAGGCTCCGCAGTTTCTCGAGCAGTTCCGGATCCACTTCCACCGGCTGGGGGCGTGCGGCGGCAGCGGCAAAATGCGTGGTCACCAGGCCGAGCAGTTCCAGCGAGGTGGGATCGTCGCGCGAGAAGAGGTTGGTGAGTTCGCCAGGATCGCGCGCAAGATCATACAAATAGATACCGGGGTGCACGTTGGTGACGGGGATCTCTTCGTTGCGGCTGGTGGGCGGCACCAGCGAGGTGTCCGCCTCTTCGATGACGACCAGCTTGTGGTTCCCGCGCACCACGCCGCGCTGACGCCACTGCGGCGGCCGGTCGCGCTCCATGTACACGGCACTGTCCGCGGGCTTCGCCGCGCCGAGCAGATCTTTGCCGGGCAGCCCGCCCGGCGCCTCGATACCCAGCAGGGCGAGAATTGTGGGCAGCAGGTCGGTCTGCTCGGCGGGCCCGCGCTCCACGCGCGGCGCGAGTCCCGGCGCCTTGATGACCATGGGCACGCGCATCACCTCGCCGTGCAGCGTGTAGTGATACTGCCCCTGGTGCTCGCCGAATTCTTCGCCGTGATCCGCGGTGAACACCACCACCGTGTTGCCGCGATCGACCGCCTTGAGCAAATCGTCGATGTGATAGTCGGTGAACGCGATCTCGCCGTCGTAGCGGTCCGTCTCCGCGTTCCCGAACGGAAACTGGCTGTGCGCAAGGTACTGGAAGTGCGGGTCGAAGTAGTGCACCCACAAAAAGTACGGCTCCTTCACCCCGCGCATTCCCTTGAGCGCGAGTTCCGTGAGCTGCTGCGAGCTGGAGATCTCGTGGGGGTTGCCCACGTTGAGCACCGAGTAGTCGAAGTGCGCGAAGCCGTCGCCCATGCCGTAGGTGGGCGTGAGCATGATGTGGCTCACGAAACCGTGCGTGTCGTAGCCGTTGCGGCGCAGAATGTCGGTGAGCGTGGGCAGCGACGGGTCCAGCGACCAGTGAAAGTCCGTCGCACCGTGATCCTTGGGATAGCGGCCGGTGAAGATGGTGGCCACCGACGGCAGCGTCCAGCCACTGACGCTGTGCGCGTTGTCGAACACCACGCCCTCCTGCGAGAGACGGTCGAGGTGCGGGCTGGTGGCGCGCGGCGATCCGCCGTAGCCCAGATGGTCGGGGCGCAGCGTATCCACGGTGATGAGCACCAGGTTGGGCGGACGCTTCTCGCGTGCGCATCCGCCGGAGAACACAACGAGCATCACGGCGATGGCAGCGAACCCGCGCAGCAAGCGGTTCACGCGCGGCTCCGGAGCGCGGCCGCGTCGAACCCCTCGAAGATCACGTTGTCGCAGTGCTCGCGCGCGCGGCGGGCGTCGTCGAGGGATCGCGCGGTCCAGCCCAGCACGGGGTGTCCGGAGGCGCGCAGGCGCGTCACCGGTTCGAAGGGGAGGAGCCGGATGTCGTAGCCGATGAAGTCGGGCGCACACGCGGCGGCCGATTCGAGATTCCGCAGGCGCTCGCGCGTACCTTCGTCGATGGACTCGCTGCGGAAGTCCCCGGCCAGCAGACCGCGCGCCGCCGCGGGCTGGTGATCGCGCCACCACGCCACGGTTTCCGGGTTGAACGACTGCACCGCATACGGCCCCGCGTAGCTGTCGAGCACTGCGGCGACGGCGGGCTCGATGGCGCGAGCACTTCCTTCGTTCTTGATTTCGATGAGCAGCGGCGTCGACCCCGCTATGAGGTCGAGCACATCGCGCAGCAGCGGGACACGCGCGTCGCCGAGGCGCGCATCGCCCGAGGACGCAACCCCCTTCAACACCACCGCGCGCAGCGCGCTGGTATCCATCGCAGACACCGGGCCGCTGGCGTGGGTGACGCGGTCGAGGTCGCGGTCGTGCATGACGACCACTTCGCCGTCGCGCAACAGACGCACGTCCAGCTCGATGGGGTATCCTGCGCGCGCGGCGGCCCAGAACGCGGGCAGCGAGTTCTCAGGAACGCCGCGGGACACGTCGTGCAACCCGCGGTGCGCAATGGGAATGGTGGTGAGCCAGCCAGGAACACGGTTCATAACGTCTACCCGCCGTCTTCCTCCATGGGGTCCATGCCCTTGACGTACATCATGCCGGTGGGCTCGGGCATGCCGCCCCTGGGCTCGATGGTGATGGAGAAGCCCACGATCTCTTCGCCAGCCGGAATGGTCTCGAGGTTGAGCATGGCGGTGCCGTCGGTGTTCACCGTGAACATGCCCACGCTGATGGGGGGCTTGCCGTCGCGCAGCCCCCACAGCTGGTACTCCTTGTCCTCCGGCGCCATCGGGAAACGGTACACGTACAGCATGCCCGCGCTCTTGTCGGGGCGCGTGACCACGTTGCCGAACGCCTGCGGGTTGGGATCCAGCCCGGCCAGGCTCACGAAGCGCACGCCGGGCTCGCCCAGCACCGGGGCGTGCTGGTACTTGCTCAACTCGCCGCGCACCGACGCCAGTTCGGTCTGCATCTGCTCAGTGTTGCGCGTGGTCTCGGCGAGTAGCCGGTTGGTGGTCTCCAGTTGAGTGCGCAGCGCGTTGGTCTGCCACAGCAAGAAACCCGCCACGGCCAGCGACACCACCGCCGTCCCCCACGCCACCCGCAGCCACGCTGCCAGCGGGGCCGGTTCCTTCTGCCGGTGGGACCGTACCGGATGGTGGGTCATGCCGATGCGCGACATGAGCTGCTCCTTGACGTGTGGCGGCACCTCCACCTGCGGCACGGTGGACGCCAGGCGCACGGAGAGGTCCGACACCTCACGCAGGCGCGCGGAACACGCGGCGCACCCGGTGCCGAGGTGTACTTCCACCGCGGCGCGTTCGCCTTCGTCCAGAATGCCGAAGGCGTAGGAGTCGAGCATCTCGTATGCGATCTTGTGATCCATCAGGTTTTGATATCCAGTAGTTTGCGCAACTGCACCACGCCTTCGCGCAGGCGGCTCTTCACCGTTCCCAACGGCGTCCCCAGCCGGCTGGCGATACCGGAGTGCGACAATCCTTCGTAGTACGACAGGCGGATCACCTCGCGGTACTGCTCGTCCAGGCGGTTGAGCGCCTCCAGCACCTGGTTGGCCTCCGCAGACAGCACCGCCGCTCCGCCGTCGACGGACGCAACCGATGGCAGCACGTCGATGGACGCCTCGCGTCCGCGCGCCTTGAAGGTTCGGGACCGGGTTTTGTCGATGGCGAGGCGGCGTGTCATGGTGGTGATCCATGCGGCCGGGCTCCCGCGCGACGGGTCGAAGGTGCCGGCCCGTTCCCAGACGCGGAAGAAGACTTCCTGGGTGATGTCCTCGGCGTCGCCGTCGTCGCGGACAACGCTGCGCGCCAGGCTGTAAACGAAGCTGGCATAAGCGTCATACAACTCCGACAGGGCCGTCTGGTCCCGGTCCCGCACGCGGCGCAGCAACGCCGCATCCCGGCTGGGGTCCATGCGGCCGGCGGCCTCTGTCTTCGGCTTCACCATGAGTTATACGAAGTAAAGCGGCGGATTGGAGCAGTTTCCGTCCGCGACCAGGGCCGGATTGTAGCACGGATCAGGCGCTGGCCTCGTCATCGTCCTCCCGCTCCCAGCCGCGCGCCTCGAGCCAGCTCTGGACGTCGGTGTTGCGCCGCCCGAAGGTAACCCACCGCACCACGTCGTTCTTGCGCGGCTCGTACTTCTCGTCCACCAGGAAGCGCGCCTCGCCCCGCAGCACCACCGCCGGGAGCACCAGGTTGCGCGCGTCGCGGGGAACCGGGAACGTCTCCGGCGCTTCCTCCGACGACGTGCCCAGGAAGCGCCACGCGTCCACGCTGGCGGAGTCGCGCCGCAGGCGGCTCGCCCACAGGTCCACGTCCACTTCCGAACCGAACAGCACGCGCGCGTGCGACTCCTCCACGCGGCTCGCGGTAATGGCGCCGCGGTGCATGGCGACGTACGCCCGCGGCACGCGGTGCTCGTCGAGCGAACTCTCCGCGAAGAGCAGGTTCACGCCGCCGTTGGGAAGCAGCGCCACCACCGCCTTGCGCGTGTCGAGGTCGGCCTGCTGCAGGATGCGGTCGTCGAGCGCGTTGCCGTGCAGCACGCGGAAACCGCGCTTCTCGGCCGCCGAACATAGTTCCGGATTGGCGTCGATGAGGATGACCTCGTCTCCTCCCGTGCGCAGAATCTCACCCAGAGAGATGGCAAGGTCGTTGGCGCCGAGAATGACGAACCCCTGCCCGCGCGGGCGGCGCACCTTGAGGACGGAGGCCAGCAGTGAGCCGGTCAGGCCCTGCACCAGCACCGTGCCGGTGATCACCAGGAACACCAGTCCGCGCATCTCGTCGCCGCCGGGGATGCCCAGCTCCTGCATGCGGGTGTGAAAGAGCGTCGCGATTGCCGCGGCCACGATTCCGCGCGGCGCAATCCAGGACAGGAAGGTTTTTTCGCGCCAGTTCAGCCCCGACCGGAAGGTGCAGATGAACACCTCCACCGGGCGCACGATAAGCGCAATGGCAGCCACCGCCACCAGCCCGCGCATCCCGAGAGCAGTGACCTCACTCAGCCCCACAGTGGCGGCCAGCAGGACGAACAGCATGCCGATGAGCATGACGGTGAGCTGTTCCTTGAACTCCTTCACGTCCTGCATGCTGCCGGTCCACACGTTCCCCACCACCAGGCCCGCCACGATGGCCGCCATGATGCCGGACTCCGGCTGCAGCATGTTGCTCGCCTGAAACGTCACCCACGCCACGGTCAGCGTGAACACCTTCTCCATGCCAGCGGGGATGACACGCCGCCAGCGCAGCATCAACACCGCAAAACTGCCGCCGATCAGACCCACCACCACCCCGATGGCAAGGCGACTGGACACATGGAGCACGCCCGCGGCCACGTTGGCGCCGCTGAACTGCAGCGCCACCTCGAAGGCAACCACCGCCAGGACGGCGCCGATGGCGTCGATGAACACGCCCTCCGCCTCGAGGATGGTCTGCAGGTTGCGGTTCACCCGGATGCGGCGCAGCAGCGGCCCCACCACGGTGGGCCCGGTGACGATGACCAGCGAACCGAACAGAATCGACAGGCGCCAGTCCCACTGCATGACGAATCGCGCCACCAGCGCCGAACCGATCCATGTAATCAGCGCGCCAATCGTTACCAGCCGCCGGATGGTGGGCGCCTGGCGGCGCAGGCGCACCCAGTCTATGTTCATCCCGCCTTCGAACAGAATGACGGCGATGGCAAAGCCGATGATGATGTAGAGGCTCTTCCCCAGCACCCACGGGTGGATGATGTTAAGCCCGTCCGGTCCCAGCGCCACCCCGGCCAGCAAGAGGATGACGATGCCCGGCAGCCTCAGGTGATAGGCCAGCGACTGCGCCGCCATGCCCACGGCCAGGGCGATGGCGACCGTCATCGCGGGGGTGTGGAGATCGATGGCGTGGATGAAATCGAACAAAGTTTGCCTTTGGTTGGGGGCCTACGGCGCGCAGTGCAGTGTCTGCGGGAAACGCGCAAGCGCGTCGAGCGCGTCCCCGGGAATATCGCGCAGAAAATCCGTGCGCGCAAACGCCGTCCCGATCAGTGCACGGTTGGCATCGAGGGTATAGTCTCGCAGTTTCCCGGTTACGTCACCTGTAAACTGCGTGTTCATGTCCAGCACCCTGACCGGCGAATCGCAGGCGAAGTCCAGGCCCGCCAGGTCTATACGGCGCACCATCGGATTGGCCCGCGTGCGGAAATGGACGCGCATGGCGGCGATATCGTACACGATGCTCCACTGCGTGTACTCGCCCTGGGAGACCCGCGCCAGCAGGTCGAACGCCGCCTGCACCGGGTCGCTTCCCGGCGGGGGGCCCGTGGCCGTGATGAGCGCCGCGATGGCGAAACGATCCAGCGACGACTTCGACAGTTCGCGGGTTACGTCGTTGAAGGTGCGCGCGTACTCCGCCGAGCGGGCATAGGTGTCGTTGGTGAGCGCGCGGTAGGGCAGGTCGCCTCCGCGGTGCACCACCATCTCGCCGTCCAGGTACTCCACCGCGGCCGTGCTACCCTGCGCATCCGCCACCAGGAAATGGATCATGGCGGTGCCCGCTGCAACGCGCACCGTCTTGTCCGATGCAATTACGTCCCCCACGGTGGCTGCGTTGTCGAGCTGGTACTGGATCCACTGCAGGGTGGGAAGCGGCGCGCGCGCGTCCGCGGCCGGGTATTCGGTGTCGTCGAGCCACATCAGCTCTATCACCAGGCCCTTCTCGTTGACGCCCCCGCTGGGAAACTCGCGCCCGTACTGGTTGAAGGTGACGCTTCCGAAACGCGACGTCCACGTGAAGGGCGATTCGTCCACCAGGGCCTGCTTGACCACGCCGCGCTTGTTCACCACCACCATGCCGACGTCCACGTTCCAGTCGTAATTCTTGCCGAAGACGAGCGCACCGTCCTGCTCGAAACAGAACGTGGTGCACGCCTGTGACGGAACTGATGTGGTCAACAGACCGAGTGCCACCACCACTGCAATGCGTGCGTTCATGACTTCTTCCACGGGCCGGTGATGGCGAGCGTCAGACCCTGCTCCAGCATGTTGACGAAGAGCGTGCTCGCGTCGGGCGAAAACACCGCGCCGGCGAATTCTCCGTGGCGGCGCGAGTGCGCCAGCGTGTAGAGCGTACCCGCACGGGTTATGCCCACCAGGCGGCAGTCGCTTCCACCCGTGTCCTCGCACGCGATCACATCGCCCCACGGCGATATGGTGATGTTGTCGGGATTGACCATGCGGCGCGCATCGTTGGGCTCGATGAACAGTTCCAGGCGGCCCGGCGCCGCCTTCTCACGCTCGCTTCCCTCCGCCGCCGACGGAACGTAGCGGAATATCTGTCCGATCTGCGAGCGGCCGCCCGAGGTGCATACCCAGAAGACCTCGCCGTCTCCCACCCACATTCCCTCGCCGCGCGCAAAGCGGCACGCCCCGGCGGCGTGGCCGCGGTGGCGCAGGTCGTCCTTTGGTGAATCGGTGTCCTGGAGATCGATCCAGCGCACGTTCATGCGTTCGCCGATGGCGACGGTCTCCTTGAGCGTGGGCCAGTTGCTCGCGTCGCGTACGCCGCTCAGCAGTACCAGCGCCTGCAGGCGTCCGCCCGCGCCCAGGTTGCCGGGCTGGCGGGGAATGAACCGGTAAATGAGGCCGTCGTCTCGATCCTCGGTGAGATATACGATGCCCGTGCGCGGGTCCACGCCTACCGCTTCGTGCATGAAACGTCCCATGCCGGTGAGCGGTACCGGGTCCGCGAGGCCGACCTCGTGGCTGGCGGGAACCTCGAAGCACCAGCCGTGATCCTTGAGACAATGGATCTTCTCTTCCTCGTGGTAGCCCGCGGTGAGCGCTGTTTCTTCGCAGCTGATCCACGACCCCCACGGCGTGGGCCCCCCCGCGCAGTTGATCAGGGTGCCGGCAAGGCTCATGAACTGGCGGGCGCGGATGTTCACGCGCGTATCCCACACGATGGTGGTGGTGCCGCCGGGGTTGGGTGTCATGCCCGCGCCCATGTCGTAGAGTTTGTCGGCGGGGATCCTGCCGAGGCGGGTGTTGTTGCGGCCGAAAGGACCATCGCTCATCCGCACGCACTCGTGGTTGCAGACGATGAGGGTGGTGCCGTTGGGGCCCGGAAAAGCGGCCATGGCGTCGGGGCGCCCCGGCACCAGCAGGCCGTCGTCCATTTCCTCACCGGCGCGCGAGACGATCCGGCAGATGAAGCCCTGCGGCAGGTCGATGAGCCCCCGGGGATCCTCGACCAGCGGGCCGTAGCCTTCGGCCTGGCTGGCGGCGGCAGCCATGGCATCCACCCCCGCCGAAAAGGCCTTCTGATAGGCCACAAAACCCACCGTCACCACACCGCACGTTCGCAGGAACTGACGGCGGGTAAGTGTGTTGGCGGCTCGCCCGGTCATGGGAGCAGTGTAGCACATCGCCGCGGGAGCCCGAGGGTCCGCAGGCGGGGGCCACTCCCCGGGACGGTGGGGCGCTAGTCCCTGACGAAGGCGATGTAGTCCACCATGGGCGGCGTGTCCCCGTGGCGGCGCATGGCGTGCGCAATCTGGCCGCGGTGGTGTGAGCCGTGCATCATGACGTGCAGCAGCATGTCCCCCACCGCATTGGTGTAGCGCACGTTCTGGGTGTTGGTGTAGGTGATCCTGCGCCCGCAGTCCGTATCCGTGAGTCCGGATATGAATTTCTCGAGCAGGGCGGCGTTCTCCGCGGCCATCGTTTCGCACTGCTGCAGGGTATAGTCGGGCCACACCGGAATCACCGTCCAGTTCTCCTCGTGCAGGCGCAGGTACCACAGGCGCTCGGCGGCGAGGACGTGCGCGTAGAACTTCAGCGGTTCGTCCGGCTCCTCGGCGCGCTTCAGTTCATCGAGTACCCGTTGGTCGGCCCAGCGCATGTGCGCCACGAGACGCTTGAGGGCTTCCTGCATGACATCCTCCTTCTCTCTCTCTTGCCGCGTCCCCTCGTTCCCGGTGTGTCTCAGAGTGCCTAGGGCTCATCCGGCGGCACGATTTCGATGATCTCGGCCTCGGCTCTTCCCGCGGTGATGGTGAGTTTCGCCACCGTCACCGGTAGCGTGAAGCGGCGCGCGCCGGCGGCACCCGGGTTGAGGAACAGCACCCCGTCGCGCCGTTCCACGGCGGGGCGGTGCGAGTGGCCGTAGACCACCGCAGCAACGCCGGCCGCGGCCGGGTCGATGTCGAGGTGTTCGATATCGTGCACAACGTACACGCGCGCGCCTCCGGCTTCCAGCATGTTGGTCGGCGGCAACCGCCGCGCCCAGGCGTCGGTGTCGGTGTTGCCGCGCACCACCGTGACCGGGGCAACGCGCTCCAGCGCAATCAGGATGTTCTCCGGCCCCACGTCACCGCCGTGCACGATGAACTGGCTGCCGGCGAGCGCGGTGAGCGCCTCCGGCCGCAGCATCCCGTGCGTGTCGGAGATCACGCCGATGGTGACGACCTCGCCGCTCACTTGCCCGCCCCGCCCCCGGTCTCGCTCCAGCCGAGCACTTCGTCGATCCCATTCGCCGTTATCGAGTGGTAGCCGGGCCGCGCATTGGTATACACGCCGCGCGCGAACGTCATTCCGTCCGGGGTTTCGGCGAGCTTCATGTACACGGGACGCAGCAGGTAACGGCGGCCGATCGTCATCAGGAACTTCTCAATTGCGGGATAACCGGGCTGCCAACCCGCGGCGATCACGTTGGGAAACCACGAGCGCTGCACCACGGCGTTGGCCGTGTTCATGTGATAGGTGTTCTCGAGGTCGGCGAGGCGCGCGGCCGGCAACGGCTGCGGCAGGTTGTCCAGAAAGCGCTGCCACTCGTTGGTGGTCCAGCCGTCGGTGTTGAGTTTCGCCGCGGGTGTCCCGTTGACGAACGCGGCCATCTGCGCGTCCACATCGTCGAAACGCGTCGAGCGCGGCTGTGGGGCGTTGTCGGGCAGCCCGGCGCCGTATACCCAGGTGTCCACCTGCAGCGAGGCGTACAACTCTTCGTCACCCTTGAAGAGTTCCCGCTTCATGTAGGCCAGAAACTCCTGCGTGGTCATGGTCTGAAACGCGTGTGACTCGAAGTACTGGCGCAGGAACCCGTCGAACGTCTCCCGGCCGAACGACTCCTCGAGCAGACGCAGGAACAGGTAGCCCTTTTCGTAGGGCACGTTGTTGGTGGCCTCGTCCGGGTCGGCCCCGGCGAGGTCGAAGTACAGCGCGGTGTGCGGGTTGTCCGCGCCCACTTCCTCGAATTCGAGGTCGAGGTCGCGCACGCCCAGCAACGCCTGCATCTCCATGTACTCGCGGCCGTACAGCACCTCGTCGAGGCGGCGTTCGAAGTAGGTGGTGAATCCCTCGTTGAGCCAGAAGTCGTCCCAGGTGCGGTTGGTGACCAGGTTGCCCGACCACGAATGCGCCAGCTCGTGGCACACCACCGACACCAGCGAGCGGTCGCCCGCCACCAGCACCGGGGTCAGAAACGTGAGCCGCGGATTCTCCATGCCACCGAAGGGGAAACTGGGCGGCAGCACCAGCACGTCGAACTGCTCCCAGCGGTAGGGACCGTACATCTGCTCCGCGGTGGTGATCATGCGCTCCATGTCGGCAAACTCCCACGCCGCCTTCTCCACCACGCCGGGCTCGGAGTAGACGCCGCAGCGCTCGCCAACGGCGCGGTACTCGATGTCGCCCACCGCCAGCGCCAGCAGGTACGACGGCAGCGGCTGATTCATCTCGAAGTTGTAGACGCCGTCCGCGGTCTTGTTCTTTGGATTGCGCGCGCTCATCAGCGCCATCAACCCGGGCGGCACCTCCACGCGCGCGTTATAGGTGAAGCGCTCCGAGGGTGTGTCCTGGCACGGCACCCACGAGCGGGCGTGGACGGACTGTGACTGCGAGTACATGTACGGCAGCTGCTTGCCCGCCGTCTGCGCGGGCGAAAGCCACTGCAGGCCGCGCGCCTCGGACGTGGTCCGGTAGTGAACGATGACACGCGCGTCCTCGGGACCGATGGCAACCGACAGCGGCCGCCCGATCAAGGGCAGCGAATCGCCCAGCGTCCAGTGCGTCGGTTTGCCGCCCTCCAGGGTGACGTCGGTGATGCGCAGCGCCCAGGTGTCGAAGACCACCGCGCGGGCATCGGTCTGCTTGTCGAGGTCGTACGCGGCACGGCCGGTGATGACCTGCTGGTCGAAATCGACCTTCAGGTCGAGGTCCATGTGCGTGACGCCCACTTCCTGCGGGCGCGCGTACGAAAAGTTCTCCACCGTCGGCGCGGGGAGCGTTGGCTGGCGCGAGCAGGCCAGCGTGGCAGCAATCATGAGGAGCAGTGGCGTGCGGCCGGTCATTGGTTTCCTTTCACTCAGCCCAGAAGGAAGGGAATGATATTGAAGACATAGTGAATCGCCACCGGAATCCACAACGATTTTGTCTTCTCGTATACGATTCCGAGCACGATTCCAACCGGAAACGCCATGGCCACCCAGGCGGTGGCGGCGAAGACCGGGTACTTGGGGAACAGCAGCCCCATCTGCATGTAGTGCCGGACGGCAAACAGAAGCGCCCCCACCAGAATGGCGTAGCGCGCGCCCTTGCGCACGCGCAGGACCCCCTGCACGTATCCGCGGAAGTACACCTCTTCTCCGAATCCCGCCCACGCCACCAGGAATCCCAGGTAGGTCACGCGCACCAGGTTGATGTCGAGACCCAACTTCATCGACGCGGCGGCGTACATGGCCTGGAACATGGCCTGCACGCCGAGCACGGGGTCGTCCAGGCGGTTGGCGCCACCCAGCTTCACCACGATCTGCGCGTAGACCACATTCACGATCACGCTCGCGGTGGCCTGCAGAATGATGGCGACGACGGGCACGAACACCCACATCCACCACGGTACCGCGCGGATGGGGCCGAAGCGGACCGTCTTCCAGCGCAGGGGAAGCAGCGTGGCAAGTGCCGCGTATACCACGTAGTACGGCGACCACGGCGCGGGGCCGTTCTCGAGCCCGGCGACCACCATGAGCCCCATCGAAATCGCGATGACGCCGATGGTGGTCAGGTGGAACGGGGTTCGTGGGGTCGTGGTTTCGGTCAACGTGCTACCTCCTCATGTGGTCCCAGCCGCCGGGACGAAAACGCCGCGCGCGTCCCTCGCCGTCAATGACGCGGTGGACACCCCGCGCACGCGTAAAGCGGCCCACCAGGGAGGCCCGTACCCCGGCGCGCTCGATTCTACGGCAAACCTCGCGCGCGCGTTGCGGTGCCACGGAAAGCACCAGCGCGTAGTCCTCGCCCGCGTCCATCGCCCAGCGCACCGGGTCCAGGCCGCGACGGCGGCAGAACGCCGCCACGGCACGCGACACCGGGATCGCCGGACCGGTGACGTCGCAGCCGGTACCTCCGGCAATGCACATGTGGATAAGATCGCTGGAAAACCCGTCGCTCACGTCGATGGCGCCGTGGATGCTGCGCACGCCGCGCAGCGCCGCACCCACGTCCAGGCGTGGAACCGGCCGCTTCCAGGCACGGATGAGCGGCTCGCCGCCGCTCGCACGCGCCCGCGATTTCAACAGCCGTGCCCCGGCGGCGGCCGCGCCCAGTTCGCCAGCCACGACGACGGCATCGCCCGCGCGCGCACGCCGCGTCCACGCGGCACCTCGCCGGCAGGTTCCGATCAGCGTCAAATCGCACACCAGCGGGCCACGCGTACCGGAGAGGTTTCCCCCCACCACCACGGCGCCGTACCGCGCCAGGTGGCGCGATGCCCCGCGCTCGATTTCGCGCACCGCCCGCACGGAGACATTCTTCGGAACGGCCAGCGAGACCAGCGCGAAACGCGGCATCGCGCCCATCGCGGCGATGTCACTGAGGTTGATGGCGGCCAGCCGCGCACCGAGCTGTGTCCACGTGAGCCAGGCGCGTTTGAAGTGGCGCCCCTCGACCATGGCATCGACGGTCACCACCAGGTCCTGGCCGCGAGACGTGCGCAGCACGGCCGCGTCGTCACCGACGCCGGCAACGACGCCGCTCACACGGCTGGTGCCGAGGTCTCTTCGGATGGATGCGATGAGTTCGAACTCCGTGGTCATGGGCGCGGGCATTGTAGCCCACCGGGGGCGTGACGGCAAAGGCCCTCAGCGAAACAGGCGTGCGCAGAAGTCGCTCAGCGCCGCCGCGAGCTGCGCGCGGACACGCTCTATGCGGGCCGCGTCGCGGCGGTGGGGATCCTCAGGGTCGAAGTAGAGCGCCCGGTTGACTTCCAGCTGGATGACGGGACGCGGATGTCCTCCGTGACGGCGCGTGATGTACCCGCCCTGGAAGGGCGAATTGATGGTGACGTCGCGTGCGTCGAGCGCGAATGCCTCGGCCACGCAACTCGCGAGCGTTTCCGTGGTGGGTCGCGGACACGACCGTGCGCCGAAGTCTCCCAGGTTCACCTGGGGCCGGCGTTCATCGCGGTCGGGCGCGATCGGAGGTGGAAACTCGGACATGCTGTGGCAGTCGAGCATGAGTTCGACGCCCGGTTCACGCAGCCGGCGCTCGATCTCCGCGTGATAGGGTGCGTGATACGTCTGCAACAGGTGCGCCACCATTGCTTCATCCGGCTGCGACCCGGACTTGTACACGGTGACGTTGAAGCAGGTGTGGCTCTTGATCACGCCGTCGGGAAAATGGGGGGGTACCTGCTCCGGTGCGCGATTCAGATCCACGAAGGGCCGGGCGATATCGGCAACCATGGTGTGCTGTACCAGGTCACCCATGTCGTAGAGTTCCGGCGTGAACAGGTCGATGTCGTCCATGATGTCTGTGGACGACAGCGCGCTGCGCTCCGCGACCTCAGCGGGAATGTTCAAGCCGCCGTGCGGCACCGAGAGAAGCAGTGGAAGTACCGGCATGGAGGCTACGCCGGCCCGCCCGCGCTGCCATCGCGACGCGCTTCCGCGACCCCATGGCAGGTTCCGTCGTCAGCCCGCGTCACGGCATGGATGGCGCCCAGGTAGAACGCGTAGTCCTCCAGGCGATCCAGCTTGTACCCCTGCGCCTCCAGATGCTCCACGATTCTCGGGTCGAACCGGTTCGCCTCCATGCTGATCTTCCCGCCCGACGAACAGTGCATGCGCGGGGCGCGCATGGCGTCCTCCAGGTTCATCCCACCGTCGATCACGTGGGTCAGGAACTGGGTGATGGTGGAGAAGATGCGCTCGCTTCCCGGGCTGCCCACCGCCATCCAAACCTTCTCATCGCGCGTGAGGATGGTGGGCGCAACGGTGGCCCAGGGCACGCTGTTGGGCCGCAGATAGAAGGGATGCGCCGGATCGCTGAACTGAAAATCCATTACGTAGTTGTTATAGAGAAAACCCAGCCCGGCCGCGGCGGCCTTGCTGCCGTAAACCCGTTCGATGGACTGGGTGAGGCTCACCGCCATGCCGTTGCGGTCGATGGTGGACAGATGCGTGGTTTCACCACTGCGTTCCCGCGCGGGCTGCATCTCCTCAAGCAAGCCCCTGTCCACTCCCTTGAGGATGCGCCTCAGCGAGCCGCGCGCGAACTTCCGGCTGAGCATCTGCTTGAAATCGACCTGCGCGTACAAATTGGGATCGAAGGGGCTGTCGTTGCGAACCCGCATCGCCTTTCTGAACACCTCGGCCAGCACCTGGTATCGCGCCGGGTCGAGGTGCCGGAAGAAATTCGGCTCGAGCTGGTCGATCATGTTGAGCGCAAGCGCGAGCGCCCGGCCTGCGCCCGGTGGCGGCATGGTGTGGACGCGGAATCCCCGGAAGTGGCTGCGAATGGTCCTGCGCAACACCGGCCACGGAATCAGCGCAAGGTCGTCCAGGCGAAGCAGCCCGTCGTTGGCGCGCATGTCGGCGTCGATCCGGCGTGCGATCTCCCCCTGGTAGAAATCTTCCACACCGTGTTCGGCAAGCCGCCGCAACGTTTCTGCGAGGTCGGGCTGTTTGAACAGCGCTCCAACCGGCCACGGGCTGCCGCCGCTGAGGAAATAGCGGGCGCCGGAACCCGACGGCACCCTGGAGAAACTCTCCAGCTCGCGCTCCTGCAGGCGGTTCTGCAGATCGGTGATGCGGTAGCCTTCGGTGGCGATGCGGATGGCGGGTTCGAGCACGCGCGCCAGTGGCAGCGAACCCCAACGCTTCTGGGCATAGGCGAGCGTGGCCGGTGTGGACGGAACCGTGGTGGCACGGTAACCCACCAGGCGGCCATCGCCGCTGATGGAGTCGTTGCTCGCGAGCGACGGCGCCCGCGAGGAGCCGTCGAGAGCAACGGTACGCTCCCCGGTGCTGATGAGCATCATGGTCTGTCCGCCGATGCCGCTGGCCTGTGGTTCGCACACGCCGAGCGCAAACGCAGCGGCCACCGCAGCATCAACAGCGTTGCCCGCGTTCCGCAGCATCTCGGCGCCGGCCTCGGTGGCGTGACTGAAGGCAGTCGCCACCATCCCGCCCCGGGAGGTGGCAACCTTCACCGGTTTCGTCTCGAGGGTGTCGCTCATGGGTTGGTTACGACGCCTCCGCGCGGGGCACGTCGCGATTCTTCTTTCGCTCCGCCTTCCCGCACTCGCGGATGAGGAGCGCGAGGAGCGTGGCTCGGTCGATCAGGCTGTCGCGATATACGAATTCATTGGGCGACCGCGAGTTTCCGCCCGCCGGCCCCAGCCCCTCCAGCACCGGCACATTGTCCGGCACGTAACAGGCTGCCGACGAGATGGTGCGGTAGATCGGGGCCACGCGCGTCTCCAGGCGCTGCGCGATCGATTCCACCCGCGCGAGGAAATCGTCGTTCGCCTCGCGACGGGGCAGTGGCGGACGATATACACCACGGCGCAAGCGTACCTGCAGTTTTCCGGAGGATCCCTTGCGGGCGATCTTGCGAATCTCCGCTTCCAGTTCCTCGCCGTGCTCCTTCTCTTTGAAGTGTGCGTCGAGCAGTACGGTGGCTACATCCGGTGCAATTCCGTACAGGGAACGCGCTTCGAGACGGGTGGGATTGACGATGGTGCCCTTTTCTTCGGATGTCAGCTTCTGCCAGGCAAGAACCTTCTGCGCCACTGCGGTGATGATGTTCTGCGCGGCCATGGTCTCCGGATCCTTGATGTTCGCCATCTCCACGTGAAAATCCATGCGGCCGCCGCACGATGTCACGATGCCGCCCGCCTTGCCGCCGTACTTGAGGCCCACCACACACTTCGACTGACCGGAGAGCTCGGCCACGAGTTTGCGTGAATAGCGGCCGCCGAGCGTGTCGTCGGTGATGAGCAGGACACCGCACCGCACGCCGCGCAGACGCCGTGCGAAGCGCAAGGCCTGCAACGCACAAACCATGACCGCCAGCCCGCCCTTGCTCTCGGCCACGCCCGAGCCGTAACAACAACCGCGCTGCTCGCGGAAGGGCACGTGGTCCTGGTAGTTGTAGAACGTGTCCAGGTGGCCAAGAACGAGGATATCGTTTTCGTCGTCGGTGTGATTGGTGAAGTAGAGAATGTTGCCAACCTCGGTCTGCGGAAATACCTGGCGGCTCAGGCCCAGGCGGGTGAGTCGCGCTGAAATCCAGTTCCCCAGCGAGTTCACACCCTCGGTGTTGTACACGTAGCTGTTGGTACGAACCATTTCGTCGAGGTAGTCGATCATGGTGGTGAGATTGCTGCGCAGGTAGCTTCGCAGCCGCACGCGCAGCGGCTGTGCCTCTTCGGGCTGCGTCACCGCCGCCGTGTCGTCCGCCTGGTCAGCAACGTTCTTCCCGAAGTACCTCACCGCCGCGACGTCCAGCATGCGGTTGACCAGCGTTTCGTAGGTGTACCCGGCAACATGCGCGGCATGCACGTAGGAACCGGTCTGCCCCAGGCTGGCCATCGAGTTCAGTTCCAGGATGTAGAGCCTTCCGTCGTCGTCCATGCGCAGGTCGATGCGCGCAAAATCGTGGACGCCCAGCACGCGGAACGAATCGCGCGCCAGCCGCGTCATCTCCTGGGCAAGGTTGCCGGGCACCCGTGCCGGGCACAGCTTCTCCACCGGCTTCTTCATCTTGTCCGCGTGGCTCTGGATGGCGTCCGGATCGCCCAGATCGAATTCCACAATGGGAAACACTTCCAGGTCCGCGCCGTTCCCCAGCAGACCCACCGCAAACTCGCGCCCGGAGATGAACCGCTCCACCAGCGCCTGCTGGTGGAAGTTTTCCACCACCTCCCTCACCGCGTCGCGCAGATCATCGATATTGTCGACCACTCGCATGCCCATGGAAACCGCCTCCATTTTGGGCTTCACGATGACGGGGTAGGTGACGCCGGCCATGTCTTCGTCGGCATTGGAGAAGAACCAGAAATCGGGCGTGGGCAAACCGTTCTGCCGCAGCACGATCTTGGTCATGATCTTGTCCAGCGCCACCGCGTGTGCCTGCGGGCCGGACCCGACGTAGGGGACGCCGAGCATCTCCAGCATGGCCGGCAGGTGCGTGTAGCGGCTCTGCCCCTGGATGCCGTAGGCCATGTTGAACACCATGCCCGGCCTCTCTCCGGCGATGACGCGCGGCATGAAGTTTTGCAGTTCCTCCGCGACGTCGATCTTGCCCTCGATAACGCGCACGTTGTGCCCGCCCTGTTCGAGGGCCGCAGCCACGCGCTCGACGGTCTTGGGGTTGTAGGTCTCCTTGTTGGGAGCACCGAAGATATTGATGACATCGGCCGGATTGATGGCCTTCTTGTTATAAATGACGGCAACTTTCATGACTTGCTCCAGTGAAAAGCAAAAACCCAATGCCTGCCGCTTCGCAGGACACCTGTGCAACGGAATGAACGACCCGTTCCAACCGGATACGATCGAGGTGTGATGACCTCTCGGGTCACGGGCATGCGGCTTGAGGCTGGGTGGCCTGCAAAGTGGGCTCGATGATGATTTGCCCCGCGAGTGTGTTCTCAATGTAGCACAGGGGCCGCGCTTCTGTCGACCGCCACCTCCGCAACCGCCGCGAACGAACCGTTGTGACGGGCTCAGCGATGGCTTCAGTTTGCAGACCGGCCATGATATTCTATATCGCATGAACATCAGGATCCCCAACAAGCATGGCGCCTGGATTCGAGACGAGGTCGCGCGCTTCGATCCGTCCGTTCCGCTGGAGGCGGCGTGGCTGCCGCCCAAGTCGTGGTACAACGACGCGCGCTTCCATGACCTCGAACGCGATACGGTCTTCAAGAACAACTGGCTGATAGCGGCGCGCAGCGAACAATTCGCGAAGGCCGGCGACTTCGTGGCCGGCGCCATCGCCGGCGAACCGTACGTGGTGGCGCGCGGCGAAGACGGCGTTCTGCGCGCCTTCTATAATGTGTGTCGCCACCATGCCGCGCAGGTGGCGGTAGGCGCGGGCTGTGCGGACTCGCTGGTGTGCCCGTATCACGGCTGGACGTACGCGCTGGACGGCCGCCTGCTGCGCGCGCCCGAGCTGGGTGCGGTGAAAAACTTCGACCGCGAGCGCTTCGGGCTGGTGCCCATGCACGTCAAGGAGTGGTGCGGACTGGTGTTCGTGTGCATGGGGCTGCAGCCCCGTGCGCTAGCAAATGATCTCACCGAGGTTGGCGCGCGCCTGGGGGCCATGGGCATCGACGCGCTGCGCTTCGTGGCGCGGCGTAAATACACCCTGGCGTGCAACTGGAAGGTGTACGTGGACAACTACCTCGACGGTGGCTACCACGTTTCCTACCTGCACAAGGGACTCGCCGGGCAGCTGGATCTGGACTCGTACCGCACCGAGATCTTCGATCGCTATTCGATCCAGTCCGGCGCGGGTGCGGCTGGCAAGAAGGAAGGCATGCCAGGCAGCGACTTCTCCGAGCGCATCGGCGACAAGGTTCTCTACGCGTGGATCTATCCCAACCTGATGATCAACCGCTACGGACCCATGATGGACACCAACTGGGTGATCCCGCGCGGCCACGACGAGACCGAGGTGATCTTCGACTACTACTTCACCCCCGAGACCGCGTCGGACGGGGACTTCGTGGCCAGGAGTCTCGCGGCCAGTGATGTGGTGCAACTGGAGGACGTGGAGATCTGCGAGTCGGTGCAGAAGGGGCTGGGGTCGTCGTCGTACGACCAGGGGCGGTACTCGGCCAAGCTCGAACAGGGCGAGCACCATTTCCACCGGCTGCTCGCGGAGGACTTCCAAGCGCCGTGAGCGGGTCCTTGCTACTTTCCCCTGCGGGTCTTTGCCTTTGACTTCGTCTTCGCTTTCGCCCGTTTCTCCTGCAGACGGAATTTCACAATACGCGTAATCAGCGCCCAGGGCACCGGTTCGTCCAACGGAAACTGCACGGTGCCCTTGCCCCCCTTGTAGGGCGCGAGCGCCTTCTTGAACTGCTCCACGCCGCGGGGCGCGGGATAGACCGACACGTGATTCCGGTAGCCGGCGATGTACTCATCGATCCCCTGGCGGGGCCGTGAAGCTGGGGTCATTCTTTTCCCTCCGTCGCTCATTCTCCCCTGCGCGGGGTCGCGGGGCGGCAATGGTATCACATCGAGCCGTTGGCAAACCCGGGCCTGAAATCGCGGCCGGCGCCCGGGGGTCCCGCCTCACCTGTTGAATCCACGCCCGTTACTCATTATTATAGGAATGCCGCCGGGCCGTCCCACGCCGGGACCCCGATCGCCCACAACCATGATCCGCATTTCCATGAGAACCGACTACGGGTTGATCGCGCTCAAGCACATCGCGTCGCTGCCCGACGGCAATCTCGCCAACGCGCGCGAGATTGCGTCGCATTTCAACCTTCCGCCCAACCTGCTCGCCAAGATTCTGCAGAATCTCTCGCAGAGCGGGATCATCGAGGCACAGAAGGGCAGCGGAGGTGGCTACCGCATGGCCCGGCTTCCGGCCGACATCACCCTGGCGGATGTGTTCGAGTCCATCGAGGGCCCGGTGCACATGGTCATGTGCACCAGCAACGACGGCTGCTGTTCCATCGAGGAACGCTGCACGGTCAAGAACGGCCTCACCAGCCTCGAGCAGAAGTTCTACGAATTCTTCGAAACGGTCACCCTGGCCGATGTCTGAAGAGGCCGGCACCGCCCCCATGCTCACGGATACTTACAAGTCGGCCCAGATCCCGCTTTCCGACGCCTTCGGCGGTCCCTACCCCGACGCGTTCACCCACCCGCGGCTGGAGTACGAAATGCTCACCCACACCGCCGGGTTGATCGACCTGTCGCACTGGGGGGTTCTGCGCCTGACCGGCACCGACCGCGCGCGGTTCCTGAACGCCATGGTCACCAACGACGTCGCGTCGCTGGTCACCGGGACGTCGTGCACCGCACTCATGACAACCACCAAGGGCAAGATCGTGGCCGAACTGCTGGTGCTGGCGCGGGCGGAGGAACTGCTGGTGCTGGTGATGCAGGGCTCGACCGCGCAGGTCGCCGCTGCGCTTGAGTCGCACATCGTCGCGGATGACGTCACCCTGAGCGATGTATCCGCGGAGTTCGGCGTCCTGTCGTCGGAAGGACCGAAATGCCGCGAACTGGTGTGGCGCGTGTTTCCGCGGGAGCCGCTGCCGCTGAGACCCGGCGAGTTCACCGAGAACGAATACCAGGGAATGCGCGCGCTGGTGGTGCGCCATTCGGTGGTTGGCGACAAGGGTCTCCACGTCATCGTTGCGCGCGATGACCTCGCGCGCATGCGCGACTACCTGGTGCAGGGTGGCGTGGGCATCGATTGTGGCCCGGTTGGCCGCATCGCCTGGAATATCCGGCGCGTGGAAAACGGTCTCCCGTGGTTCGGAGGGGACGTCACCACGGACAACTTCCCCAGGGAAACCCGTCTGGAGCATCACATCGATTACGAAAAGGGCTGCTTCCTGGGCCAGGAGACGATTGCGCGCATGCACTACCGCGGCCACCCCAACTGGCAGCTGGTGGGACTTTCCGTGCCGGGAGACACGCCGTGTACGCCCGCCTACCACGAGCGGTGGGAGAATCTCGAAGAGCTTCCCACGCTGGCGGGAAGGGCCGACGCCACCCTTGCCGATCTGCGCGCCATGAGCGCGCCGCAGCACGCCATAGGCACCGAATTGTTCGCCGGGGACAAGGCCGCCGGCCGCATTACGTCCGCGGCGTTGTCGCCGCGTCTCAAGAAGCCGCTGTTCCTGGCCATGGTGCGTGCAACCGACGCCGCCACCGGGAACACCCTGCAGACCACCCTCGGCGGCAAGCCGGTCACGCTGGCCGTCGTCGACCTACCCATCAAGGGGGCCTGATCGCATGAAGAAGGAAATCGCGGCCGCCATTCCCGAGCTATCCATGATCGAGGACACGCCGCTGCGCGACAAGGTCGTTGCGGTGTGGGCGGAGGCGCTCGAGACGGGGGGCTACACCATCGACGAACTGAACAAGGTGCCGTTCACCCTGCTCTCGGACCAGGTGAGCGTGACGTTCCTGGAGCACGTGCGCGCGGTGTGTCAGATGTGCGTGGCCATGGCGGGCGTGGTGTCGGGATCGTACGGCAAGCGCATCCCCATCGACCGTGACGTGCTGGTGGCGGGTGCCCTGCTTGCCGACATCGGCAAGATGATCGAGTTTGAAAAGCGTCCCGACGGAACCTATCGCAAGGGACACAGGGGCGAAATGCTGCGTCACCCGTTCACGGGTGTGGCGCTCGCGTTCAAGCACGGGATGCCCTACGAGGTGATGCACATCATCGCGGTGCACTCCAAGGAAGGCGAGTTCGTGCGACGCAGCCCCGAGGCTATCATCTACCACCACGCCGAATTCGCGGACTTCGAACTGGCCCGCTGATTCCTACAACCGGTCGAGATCGTCGCGCGTTCGTTCGTTGCGGACATTGCCGGTATTGAGCGTTCCCGCGGGCTCGAAGAGCAGGATGTGCGTCTCCGCCACCGCCACCGGCTTGTGCTCCACGCCGCGCGGCACGATGAAGAACTCCCCCTCGTGAATTGGAACCACGCGGTCGTCCAGGTGCATGTCGAGCTTCCCCTTCAGCACCAGGAACAGTTCGTCCTCGGCGTCGTGGTGATGCCACACGAATTCGCCCTTGAGCTTGGCCAGCTTCACCTGCTGTCCGTTCAGCTCGCCCACGATCTTGGGGCTCCAGTGCTCGGAAAACGCGCTGAGCTTCTCTGCCAGGTTAACCTTTTCCATGCTTGCCTCCCGGGCGCCGAGACCACGGCGTGCGCTCAGGCCCCCGAACTGTAAATTGGAATCAAATACTGCTCTTCGAAATCAAAGCCCGGCATCCCGAGCTTCACCTCGAATTCCCAGAACACCGGTTTGAGTGCAGAGAGCGCGGTGGATGGCGCGCCCTCGGGCAGGGTGAAACGAAACTCAACCGGACGCCCGGGTGCGAAGCTCTGGGTATGGTCGAATGCCTGCGTCTCCGCGCAGATCTCCTCGTGGACGAGATGCTTGCTGCGGTCCTTGCCCGATCCCCGCTCTTCGTAGAACTCCTCCACGCAACGCAGCGTGAACTCGCCCTTCGTGGACGGTCCCACGCCCCGGGGAGGAATCCAGCGAATCGCGACCGGCTTGTCCAGGGAATACGGAAAGCGATCGAACACCACCCGCGACGACGCGAACTTCAGCGCCTGTCCCACCCGGACCACCGCCTGCCACCACACCAGCACCAGGATGAGATCGAAGATGGTCACGACGACCTTCACCATCCCGGGGCCCTCCGGTCCCCACGCCCACCAGTTGAACATGGAGAGGAACACAGTCAGAAACGCCGCGCCCAGGATCGCCTTGCCCGCCCGCGGCCACGGACGGGAACGCTCGCCGGCCGGATTCCAAGGATGGTCGGCGTGGGCGCTGGAACCCGCGTAGCGGCGCAGCGCCCCGCGGCGGTAGTGCTCGGCGCGCTGTTGCCGGGCCGCCATTCCCCACACCGCGAGCCCACCGCCCGCAAAGGAGATGCCGGCAACCGTGAGCACCCACCACGGCGCGTGCACGCCGGACGGATCCACGGGAATGATGCGCCGGCCGACCAGCACGATCAGGCTTCCCACGGCGACAAACACGAAGCCGAACAACACCGCGCCCCACACGGAGAATCCCGTCTGGCTGCCCCGCGGTTCGGTGCGGCCGGAAAGGCGCCGCCGCTTCAGGACGGCCGGCGGCGAATCGGTGACGAGCGTCACGCCTACTCCTCGTGTTGTGCGGCCTCGAAGCGCGCGAGCACCGCATGCTTCGCATCCGTGAGTTCGAGCGTCATCCCATCGATGCGGTAGCCGCGCGTGGCAGCCAGCGCCTCGCCGAGCGCGCGCTCCTGGTCCATCACATCCGGGCACGCCATCTTCGTGGACATGAACGGCGAAAAGGTCACACCGCTTTCCATCATGGTGTACGTCCCCGTCATCTGGTTGCAGCCGCCGGTGGCGATGGCGCGATTCTCTTCCGGAAGCAGCGTGAGGTGGGGCTCGCGGCGCGCGTCCTGCACCGGGATGACGCCCTTGCCAGCCACCGACACCAGCTTCCAGTACGTCCCCACCAGGGCCGGTGCCGGCGGCGGGGGCGCCAGCGCCATGACGGTGACATCGACTTTGCTCGGTGCCTCGCGCGTGATCACCGGGTAGGCCTGCGTGGTGATGAAGCGCGTCTGTCCGCCAATGTGGATCTCGGCGTGCACCGAGTAGGTGCGCGACTCGTCGACCTCCGCCGGGTCGTAGGCGATGGAGAACGGAATCGGCACCTGCTGGCCGTCGGTGACAATGCTGGTGGCGGCGATGGTGCGCGCGGGTGCGCCCGGTACCGAAATGTCCTGGAGTACCGCGTGCACCTCGGCGTCCGGCGGGAGTGGCGTGCTCTGCAGATACGTCACCGTGCCGGTGACGTGCGCTGTTCTTGCGGCGCCACCGCCGCTGTCGTTGCCACCACAACCTGTCAGTACGACGAGCGCTCCCGCACCAAGTATCCGTCGAATCATGATCGCTGCCTCCCTCGAAATCAGAAATAGACCGCGCGCAGGCGCGCCACAGGTGTGGAATCGGACATCAACAACAGCGTTTCGCCGAGAATACGGTAGCTGGTAACGGCGCCGAGTGCGGCGAAGAAGGCGGTCTCTTCTTCGAGATAGGGGCAGGCTGCCTGTGTGGCCGCGAATTCCGTGAACCGGAGCGTCGTTCCTTCCAGGACGAAACCGCCGTTGAACGAATTGCAGCCCGCGAATCCGCGCGCTTCCGCCGTGTCGGTGCGCAGGAGGATGTGGACTTCGCGCTGATCCGGCTGCGTCCTCACCGTCTTGCCGCTCAACTCCACCAGTTTCCAGTACGTGTTGCGTATCGGGGTGTCGATACCGGACTTCTCGCACGTCTCGTCCGGCCAGATACCGTCGAAGCGATCCACAATGAGGTGCTCGCGCGGCCCGCCTTCCATGGCCGGGCGCGATTCATATCGCCCCTGCACCGTCACCAGGACGGGGGCGCCGGGTTCGTGGGGAGTGGCGAGGTAGGCCCGTTCCAGCGCGGCGTGATCGCCCTCCATGGCGACGGGATACCGCGTGCCCGTGCTGCAGCGCGTAAACGAAGCCGCGTCCGCCATGTACGCGTACAGACCCACCATCACTGCCTGCGAGGGAATGTCCGATCTCACGCCGCCGCCGGCGGCCCGGGGCGGGTTGTCATGGGACTCGCTTGCGCACGCGACCAGGACGAGGCCGGCGAGCACGAATAGGGACGGGCTGGCCTTCATGGCGTCCTTCCGGTTCAGGAGATCGAAGGCGTCAGGAGCTCCCGCATATCATCCGGCACGGGTGCCGAAATCGTCAACCGTTCCCCGGTCATGGGATGAACAAAGTCGAGCGTCTCGCCGTGCAGCGCGTGACGCTCCAGCACCAGGGCCGCCCGAACGCGCTCGGTAAGCCCCTCGCGCATCTGCTCGTCGCGAATTTCCCCGGCCAGGCCGTAGATCTTGTCGCCCACCAGCGGGTGCCCGATGTGGGCCAGGTGGACGCGGATCTGGTTGGTGCGCCCCTGCTCCGGCGTGAGCCGCAGCGATGTGAAGCGCTCCGCGCGAGCGGTCACCTCCACCCGCGTGCGCGCGGGTTTGCCGGCGGGGTCTACGCGGCGCTTGGGGAGGTAGGTGGCGAGGTCGTTCTCCTTCCCCCATGCGTACTCCACCGGGTACTGAATGCGTGCGTCCACTTTGCCGATGGGCGCGTCGATGACGAAGTCGGTCTGCACCACGTTCCCGAACACCACCGCGCGGTAGGTCTTGGCCACCTCACCGCGCTCGAACATGCGCGCCAGACGGCGATTGGCCTCGCGGTTGCGGGCCAGCATCACCACGCCGCTGGTCTCGCGATCGAGCCGGTGCGCCAGCGTGACCCTGGGGCCGAAGTCGCCACGCAGCCGCGCGATGAGCGTGTTGACGATGTAGATCCCGCACGCGTGCACCGGACAGTTCCCGGACTTGGCCACCGCCAGGTAGTGCTCGTCCTCGAAGAGCACCGTGTAGTCGTCGTCCACCGGCGGTTCCGCATGCCAGATTGTGTAATGGATGACGTCGCCGCGGTTCACCACGTGCTCCGGCTCCACCTCGCTCTGGTTCACGTGCACCCAGCGGTCGCGCACGCGCTGCTCCCATCCCTCGGCGGTGTGGTACTTGAAGCGGTGGGCGAGGAACTGAACCACCGTCCAGCCGGAGCGGTAGGGATCGACCTGGCAGGTGAGCGTGAGTTGCTGTTTGGGGAACGTGTTCATGCGCGGGAATGAAGAAGGCCCCTTTGTGGCGGGGCCCTCTCCACGGAACGAAAAGGCGTATTCTGCTAGTCCAGATTGATCTCGTGCAACCAGCCGTGTGGATCCGGTGCGTCGCCGTTCTGAATCGCCACCAGTGACGCGCGCAACTTCTCACTCACGGGTCCGACCTGGTCGGGTCCGCAGTACTGAATGAGCTTGTTGCCATGCTGAATCGCATAGACCGGCGCGATGATGGTCGCGGTGCCACACAGGCCCGCTTCCGTGAACGAAGGCAACTCCGTCACCGGCACCACGCGCTGCTCGACCGGCATGCCCATGTCCTTCGCCAGCTGCATGAGGCTCTTGTTGGTGATGCTGGCGAGGATCGACGGTGACTTGGGTGTCACGTACCTGCCGTCCTTGGTGATGGCAAAGAAGTTCGAACTGCCCGACTCGTTGACGTATTTCTTTTCCGGGGCATCGAGGAAGAGAACCTCCGCGAAACCGCGGTCGCGCGCACCCCAGGTGGCACGAAGTCCGGCCGAATAGTTGCCGCCCGTCTTGGCGTCACCAACGCCACCGGGCGACGCGCGATCGACTTCCGTCTCCACCCACAGGCGCACCGGCTTGAGGCCCGTCTTGAAGTACGGGCCCACCGGACTCACGAAAACGAGCAATTTGTATTCGCGCGACGGCTTGATGCCGACGGTTCCCGTGGTTCCAATGAGCAGCGGGCGCACATAGAGCGACGCGCCGCTACCGTAGGGTGGGATGAAGCGCCGGTTCAGTGCCACCACGCGCTCCACGGCGCTCACGAAGAGCTCTGGCGGCGGCGGCGCCATGAGGAGCTTGGTGGCGGTATACACCATGCGCGCGGCGTTTGCATCCGGCCGAAAGGCGCAGGCGCGACCGTCCTGTGTCTCGTGAACCTTGAGACCCTCGAAGCACTCCTGACCGTAGTGGAGGCACGTGGCGGCGATGGAAAGCGTGATCTCGTCGCCTTCCACCACTTCGCCCGCATCCCACTTGCCATCGCGATATGAATAAACGAGATGGCAATCCGTTCGCACATAGTCAAACGGCAGTTCACCCCACTTGAGATCTGCCTTTTGCATGGTCTCCTTCATAGAGGCACTTCCTGGAGTTAGGAAATGATCGCGCGGCACTTTGGACGAGACACCCTAGAATCTACCCTCTCGGCGGGCGTCGCGTCAACCGGATTCCCGGCCGCGCGGCGGCGTCCGGGCCGGCGCTTGAACGCCGAACACGTTGTGGGGACGGCACTTTCTCATGCCAGTGAGTGCTTGCCTTTCCGCGTGCACGTGGGGTACTGTGTCGCGTTGAGGACACCAACGAAATGTTCACCATTACGCGCAAGCAGTCGTTCAATGCGGACACGTTCCTCATGGATTTCTCACTGCCCGCTGTTGCCGCAGCGGCGCGGCCGGGTCAGTATGTGGACATCCACGTCAACGTCGACGGTCCCACCGTCACGCTTCCCATCGCGGGCGCGGACCCGGAAGCCGGCACCTTCACGGTGGTCGAACAGGGACGCGACCTCCCCACCGAACAATTGATGGTGCTCAACCTGGGCGACGAGGTCTTCCAGATCCGCGGCCCGCTGGGTTCGCCGTGCACCTTCGACGCCGACGGGAAGGTCGTGCTCATGGGCGAGGACCTCGGCGTGGCCTCCCTGCTGTGGCGGGCGCGCGAGTTCAAGGCCCGGGGCGCCCACGTCGTCACCATCCTCGGGTTTGCATCGCGCGACCGGGTGTTCTGGCACGACGAGTTCGCACAGGCATCGGACGAACTCTACATCAACACCGCCGACGGCTCCTTCGGCGTTTCCGGGCGCATCACCGGGGTGCTGCAAGCGGTGTGCGAGACGCACAAGGACATCGAGCGTCTGGTCATGATCGCCCGGCTCAAGCACATGAAACGCGGGGCAAAGATCGCATCGGACAACAAGATTGACACGCGGGTGAACTTCGACGCCGTCCGCTACCCCGTGGGCTCGCCGGGCATCTTCGACGCCACCGAACAAAACGCGTTTGCATTTGCGCGGGCTCCCGAACTTGACGCGGACCATGTCGACTTCGACAAACTGCTCTCGCGTGAGCGTGCGCTCACACCCGCGCCGTCCAGCGACGCCGAGAACGCGTCACCACCCGCCCCCTAGAAAGGCACTCCCATGGCCGGCGCGCGAAAATCAACGCCTCCTCGCACGCCTCTCAGCAAGGCCGACGTCGCGGAGAAGCTCGACGACGTTGCCGCCATGCTGGAAATCCTGGGTGACAACCCCTTCCGCATCCGCGCGTTCTACAACGCGGCGCGCGCCGTCGAGGATCTCTCCGGCGACCTCGCCGCCATGGTGGAGAGCGAAGAACTCCTCGAGGTGCGCGGCATCGGCAAGTCGATTTTTGCCGACATCAAGTCCGCGCTGACCACCGGCACCTTCGACGAGTACGAGAAGCTGCGCGCGCGCGTGCCCGCCGGCGTGCTGGAGATGCTGCGCATCTCCGGCATGGGGCCCAAGAAGGTCAAGGCGGTGTACGACAAGCTGGGCGTGAAGTCGCTGGAGGAACTGGAGCAGGCAGGCCGCGACGGGAAACTCGCCGTGCTGCCCGGCTTCGGCGAGAAGACCCAGACCAACATCCTCGCGGGCATCGCGCGCTTCCGCAAGTACTCGCAGCGCTTCCTGTACAGCACCGCGCTCGCCGACGCGACCGATGTGCTCGCGGTGGTGCGCGCGGTTCCCGGCGTGACGCAGTCGCTCGTCGGCGGCAGCCTGCGCCGGCACAAGGAGACCATCGGCGACGTCGACATCCTCGCCACCGCCGCGGACGCCGGGCCGGTGATGGACGCGTTCACCGCCATGCCGCGGGTGGCGACCATCGTCGGCAAGGGACCCACCAAGTCGAGCGTCATTCTGGACAGCGGCATCCACGTGGACCTGCGCGTGGTCAAGGACGACGAGTTTCCCGCCGCGCTGCACTACTTCACCGGCAGCAAGGAACACAACACCGAGATCCGCACCCGCGCCAAGAAGAGGGGCTACAAGCTCAACGAGTACGGCCTCTTCAAGGGCGAGAAGGCGATCCGGCTGCCCGACGAACCGGCCCTGTTCAAGAAGCTCGGCCTGGATTACATCCCCCCCGAGCTGCGCGAAAACACGGGGGAAATCGAAGCCGCGGAAGAGCACACCCTGCCGGAATTGATCGAGATGGCGGACGTGCGCGGCGTGTTCCACTGCCACACGACGTACAGCGACGGCCGTTCGACGCTGCGCGAAATGGCGGAGGCGGCAAGAGCGCTGGGCCATGAGTACTTCGGGATCGGCGACCACAGCCCCACCGCCATCTACGCCAACGGGCTGACACCCGAGCGGGTGGCGAAGCAGCGGCTCGAGATCGAAGCGCTCAATGAGGAACTGGCGCCGTTCGTGGTGTTCGCGGGCATCGAGAGCGACATCCTCCAGGACGGATCGCTGGACTACAAAGAGGACGTCCTCGCCACCTTCGACTACGTGGTGGCGTCGGTGCACGGCCAGTTCAGCGGCTCCGAAGCGCAGATGACGAAACGCATCGTCGCGGCGGTGTCGAATCCGTTCACCACCATGCTCGGCCACCCCACCGGGCGTCTGCTGCTTTCGCGCGACGGCTATCCCCTCAACCTCACCGCCGTCTTCGAAGCCTGCGCCGCGCACGGCGTGTTCATCGAGATCAACGCCCACCCGGTGCGGCTGGATCTGGACTGGCGACACATGAAGACCGCCAAGGAGATGGGGGTGAAGTTCGTCATCAATCCGGACGCGCACCACACCAGCGAGATCGACTACTATCGTTTTGGCGTGGGTGTGGCGCGCAAGGGCTGGCTCACCAGAGACGACGTGCTCAACACGCGCGGCCTCGCGGCCACACAGAAAATCCTGAAGGCGCGCCGCGACAAACAGCTATAATGACGCCATGAAACGATCCACCGCACGAACGCAACGACGCAGGGCTCCGGCCCTGCCACGCCCGCTCGCCTCCGCGAAACAGGCGCCGAAGAAGAAGAGCCAACCCGCACCGCCCAGGAGGAAGGCGGCAAAGGCTCCCTCACTGCAGGTCACCGCAGACCTCAAGCGGCGCGCCCTGCGCCTGCTGGACGGTCTCAAGGACGCCTACCCCGACGCCCGCTGCGAGCTGGACTTCACCAGCGCGCTCGAGGCGCTGGTGGCCAGCATTCTCGCCGCGCAGTGCACCGACGCGCGCGTCAACATGGTGACACCCGCGCTGTTCAGGAAGTACCGCAAGCCGCAGGACTACCTGGAAACGCCCGATGCCGTGCTGCAGGAAGAAATTCGCAGCACGGGCTTCTTCAACAACAAGACCAGGGCCATCAAGAACGCCTGCCGCGTCATGGTGGACGAATTCGGCGGAAAGATGCCCACCACCATGGACGACCTGGTCAAGCTGCCCGGGGTCGGGCGCAAGACCGCCAACGTCATCCTCACCAATATCTACCGGGTGCCGGGTATCGTGGTGGACACCCACATGCTGCGCAACTCCAACCGCATGGGCTTTTCGTCCCACCACGACGCGGACAAGGTGGAACGCGACATGATGGCGGTGTTCCCCGACGACACCTGGATCTCACTCTCGCACCTCATGCCATGGCACGGCCGACGCTGCTGCACCGCGCGCAAACCCATGTGCGACGCGTGCCCGGTGGCGGATGACTGCCCCAAACTGATAGACTGATCCGCATGAACCAGAACAAGCCCGGCGACCGCACGCGCGTGCGCAGGATCCCCAAGCGCGGCCGCTACGACCGGCCCACCATCGACGCCATCCTCGACGAGGCCCTCGTGTGCCACGCGGGCTTCGTGGTGGAAGGGCAGCCCTTTGTGATTCCCACCCTGCACGCGCGCGACGGCGACCGCGTGCTGATCCACGGTTCCGCCGCGAGCCGCATGCTCACCACACTGGAGACGGGCGTGGACGTGTGCCTCAGCGTGACGCTGGCGGACGGGCTGGTGGTGGCGCGCTCGGCGTTCCACAGTTCCATGAACTACCGCTCGGTGATGCTCTTCGGGCGCGCGCGCGTCGTGGAGGAGCCGGCCGCCAAAATGGAGGCGCTGCGCGCGCTGGTGGAGCACCTCATTCCGGGGCGCTGGGACGACTGCCGGCTCCCCAACGACACGGAGATGAAGGCCACACTCATTCTCGAGCTGCCCATCGACGAGGCGTCGGCCAAAGTCCGCACCGGCGGTCCCATCGACGACGACGAGGACTACGCCACGAGGTACTGGGCGGGCGTGCTTCCCTTCGAGAACCGCACCGGCGCACCGATCCCCGACGAGAAACTCACCCCCGGCATCGGCCTGCCGGCGTATCTCAGGAATTACACGAGGAAGAAGTAGAACTAGTGGCGGACGAAGCGCAGCGTCATGGCGCCCATGGACGCGGCGACGAAGAGCGACACCATCGTGAGCGCGGCGAGCAGCAACCACACATTGCCGTCGGTCAGGAAGACCATCTGGTCGGCGAGGCGGTCGATGCCCCCCACCAGGTTGTTCGGCGTTGAAAACGAAAGCGCGCGGCCGATGGGCTCGCGGAAGTTGAACGCCAGCGTGCCCGCCCACACCGCGAGCAGGATGGAGATGCCCGGCACACTGATGACGGCGCGAAACGCGCGCATCAGTACCGGCCGCCGGTAGGCCGGCGCGGGTGCGGCGGCAAACGCGGGCAGGAAACGCTCCACCGGTGGCAGTTCGGCGCGGCGCATAAGGAGCGAATCTTCCAGCGTCTGGAACGCCACCAGCGACGCGCGGCACGTCTCGCACGACTCCAGGTGCGCGCGCACACGCAACGTGTCGTCCGCACCCAGGCCGTCTTCGACAAACCCGGGCAGAAGCGATTCGATATGCGTGCAGGCGTCGTTCATTGATTCTCCGCGGTACGTGCCCGCCAGTCGGGGCGGGACAGGATCCGCTTCAGTTCAATCTTACCACGGTGAACATAGGTTTTCACGGTTCCCTCGGGCAAGTCCATGATGGCGGCAATCTCTTCATAGGACTTCTCGGCCATGTAGCGCAGCTCGATGGCCGTGCGATAGTGTGCCTCGATCTCCCCCATGGCCCGGTCCAGCCACTCCCGGGTGTCGCGCTCGCGCAGCGGGGCGTCGGCGGCATCGGCCGGGTCGGCGGGCAGGGGGACGTCCTCGATATCGGTGACGTCGCGCCGGCGCCGCCTGGAGGCGTCGATGGCCTCGCGGCGGGCGATCTGGTAGAGCCAGGTGGAGAACTTCGCGTCGCCACGGAAACTCTTCAAGCCCTGATATGCCTTCAAATAGACAACTTGCATGACATCGTCCACGTCGTCGCGGTCCCCCAGGATCGCCCTCACCACGGCGTAGGCCACCCCGTGATGTCGGGTCAACAGCTCCCGGAACGCCCGCTCGTCACCGCGGAGCGACCGCGCAACGAGTTCAGAGTCCAGGTTGGGCACCGTGCGTCTCCATGCTATGGGACCGCCCGAGGGGCGCGGTGGTTTCACTTATGTTGTGGCCACGAAATTGTCCCCGGCGGTCTCCAACCGGTGGCCGGCAAATGAATTGGCCCCTGCTTCGGGCCCCGCTGACACAACACCATTTAAATAAACACGTTACGTGGCCGGAGACCCAATTTCCCGGCCACAACCCGAAACTTGAAACGCGGCCGGGGCGGGGCCTGTCCTACCGGGTGAATTCGCAGGCGGGAGGCAACCGGCCCCACATCCTGCGGGACCACGCGGGCCCCTCGCGGGACCCACGATAGAAGAACGATCTCTGGAAAGGAAGCGCATCATGCTGTTTGGTCGAATCGAAGCAGAAACCATCGCCCTGGCCATCCCCATCCTCTTCGTCATGGGCGGTATCCTGATTGCGATTACGGCAATCGTGATGCAGGCCCGCCGCAAGGATCTCGAGCACCGCGAGCGCATCCTCGCCATGGAGAAGGGGCTCCCGCTGCCCGCCGAGGCGCCGGCCAAGACGGAGCGCCCCCGCTACTCCAGCCGGCGCGCCAACGGCCTGGTGCTCACCGGCATCGGCATCGCACTCACCATCGCCATGTGGGTGGAGGACGGTGGCAGCACCGGTGTGTGGGGTCTGATTCCATTGTTTATCGGGATCGGCCTGTTGATCGCCGCGCACCTGGACAAGAAGGAATGGGAACACGAGCGTGGCATGGACACCGGTCACAGGAGTCCGATGGCGTAGCGAAAAGCGCCATCGAACGACTGACGTCGGCCGGGTTGCCGCCGCGGGACGGGTGTGATGTAACGGGCACCGTGCCCGAAAACGCGACGAACCCGACGACGTCAAATAAAAGGCAATCGCCACCCCGCACCGTCGCGCGAGGTGGCGATTCCTTTTTTGTGTAGCGGCGGACTGGACTCCTGGTCGAGGCGCCCCCTGCCTCACCGCCCGGCCACGCCGCTACGTTCCCTGCACTACTTGTTGACGATGATCTGGGCGCCGAGCGCCTGGTCGCCCATGCCCGCCACGAAGCCCTTCGCGAACACCGTGTAGATCTTGCCGTTCTCGAGCGTGATACCGTTCAGCGCGAGAACCGTCGTTGACGTTCCCTGCAGGCGGACCTCGAGGTCATAGGTTCCGGCATCCAGCGGCGTAAAGGCCGACGCATCTTTGAACGAGTAGTCGCCGAACACGATGGCGCCGGTGGTGGTCGTGATGTCAACCGCGGGCGCGTCCGGCGAGAGGTGGACGAAGCGCACGTGCGCCTTGCCCATCGCCGGGGCGCTCAGGTCGTCCTCGAGGACGAGCGGCTCAATGCTCGCCACTTCGTTCACCGCGAACACCGAGTAGTTCTTGTTGGCGGCGAGGGGCAAGTCGCCCTCGATGACCGTGGTCGAGGTGTTGGCCACGTTGACCTTCACGTTGCGCGTACCGGCGTTGACCTTGAGGTAGCCGGTGGCATTCGGGAATGCCAGACCCGTGCCCGCGGTCTTGTCGTCGACCAGCAGGTCGACCGCCGGGGCGTCCGGCGATGCATGGATGACGTTGACCGAGGCCTGCGCGGCCGGCTGCGGGGTAACGGGGTTCTCATCGTCGTCGCTGCACCCAATCACGGCCAGCGGCAGCGCCAGCGCGACGGTCAGCATGAGGAGCTTCTTCATGGTTCTTCCCTCCTGAAACGGGTTTGTCCTGACGGTTCCAAATCGGTTGGCCGGGTTGGTCCCCGGCGACGGGAGGGAAGATCCACAAACATGGACACCGACGCAAATCTTTTTTGACAAATGATGTACAAATAATGGACAGATATTCGCCTTTTCGGCGTAACTAGTTTAATATCATTTAGTTAATATCCCGGTCAGCGGGGCAGGCGATGCCGGTTGCGCGCGACCCAGCGGTAGACCGCTTCGGGCAGGATCGCGACCCCGGGGATCCGGCAGGCCGCGAGGGCCGCGCGGGCAACCCGGGAATGGGAGGCCGAGGCGGCGAGGATGGCGCGGGCACCGGTGGCTACCGAGCCGTCCGGCCCGATCAGGTGCACCTTGCGCGCGAAGTGGTCGCGCGGGACGCCCGGGAAGCGATTGCCGATGGACTGGTACGGAACGAATTGGATGCGCTCCGTTCCCCGCCGCCGGAGCCGGTCCACCTGTGCCCGGCAGAACGCACACTCGCCGTCGTAGACCAGCGTGGCCCGCGGCGGGTCGGGCTGGAACGGCGGGGTCGACACCACGTGCGCCACGTCGAGATTCCCGCTGTGCAGGAATTCGCGCACCGCCTCATGCACCGCGGGCGGCACCAGCAGGTCGGCGTGGCCGGCGTCTTCCACCACCAGGTGGCGCGGGCTGAGGAAGCCGGGCGCCAGCTCGGGCACGTTCTCGTCCGGCGTGCGGCAATCGAGCCGCCCGGTTACAAACAGCGTCTTGATGTTGGAACGGAGCGAGGAACGAAACCCGTCGCCGAGGTCCGGGCTGCCGAGCGCCTCGCAGATCTCGGGGAAGGGCCAGTCGATGGTGCGCCCCAGTGGTGCGTCGCGTGCCTCGTTCTCGATTCTCTCCCACCGCGGCGCGGACACGCCGGAGGCGCAGTCCACGCAGTAGCGCAGCGGCGAGCGGAACAGCCCGCCACGAAACTCCTCCACCAGCGCTCGAAACAGCGGGTCGCCGCCCAGGTCCGAGAAGTCGCCCGCCGTCATGTTGGACAGCACCGCTGGCAGGCGTTTGAGCGTGCGGGTATCCGCGATGGCCTGCGCGAGCACCCACTCCACGTCGAAGCGCCCGATGGCCGCGGCGCGCCCGTCCGGCCACGCGACCCGCGCGGGCCTGGCCTCGATCTCGCAGAGGGCGGCGCGCACCGCCGCTGCGGCATCGAAACCGGCGCGCGCCGAGAGCCGTGCGAGCTGCAGGTGCACCCGCGACGGAAGCTTGTAGGTCTGGTCCGGTCCCTCGGGTCCCGTCAGCACCACCCGGCCGGGCAGACCCGGGTGCCGCCGCATCACCGACACCGCGAGGTGCGTGCCGTAACTCCAACCCAGCAGGTTCACGCGCGGGTAGCCGAGGGCGCGCGCCAGGTCGGCCACGTCGTCGGCACTCTCCTGCGCGTTGAAACCGGCGATGTCGATACCGCGTCCGGCCAGGCCGGACACGCAGCGTCGCATGGCATCGATGGCGGCGGCCGTGAAGCCCTCGCGTGTCACCGGCTGCTCGAGCGGAATCTCCAGCGGATGGTCACAGACAGGCGACGGCGTGCTCAATCCACTGCCGCGTTGGTCGAGCAGGATGACGTCCCCGTTGGAACGCAATAGTTGAAACAGAGCAAAGAGCCGGCCCCGCCCGGACGCAATGGCGGACAGGCCCGGACCACCGGTCAGGAACACGGTGGGGTCGCCGGCCCGGATCGGATCCAGCGCGGGCAAGCGGACGAATACCAGTTCCACGGCGCCGGCCGCGGGGCGGTCCCGCCGCACGGGCAGCCTGAGGCGCCCGCGCTGCGCCGTGACGGCACGGCCGTCCTTTGCGCGGTACTCCGCGGGCTCGAGGTGGAGCGTGTTGAAGGGGACGGGCATCGGTGTGTGCGGCTTGTAAACCCAACGGGTCACCCTTATTGTATAGCTTTCAAACCACTCCCTCCAGCCGAGAACGTGCAAAAGCGCCGTCAGGAGCCCAGTCATGGAGATCACCCATATCGAGACCAAGGTCGTCCACTCCGGAGAACCTCGCCCCCGCCTGGGCGGCGCGGTGGCACTGCCCATCTTTCAGACCGCCATGTACGAGACGCGGGGCGAGGAGGGCACGTATCACGACGTGCGCTACATCCGCCTCAACAACACACCCAACCACCTCGTGCTGCACGACAAGCTGGCGGCACTGGAGAATGCCGAGGCGGCGCTGGTCACCTCCAGCGGCATGGCCGCCATCTCGACCGCATTGCTGACGGTGCTGCAGCAGGGCGACCACTTGCTGGTGCAGGATTGTCTCTACGGCGGCACGCACACGTTCATCACGCACGACTTCGCACGCTTCGGCATCGAGTACGACGTCATCGACGGCGCCGATCCCTCCTCGTGGAAGGCGAAGCTGCGTTCCAACACGCGCGCCATCTACGTGGAGTCCATCGCCAATCCCATGATGAGCGTGAGCGACCTGGCGGGTGTCACGGCGTTTGCGCGGGAGCACGGACTGGTATCCATGATCGACAATACCTTCGCGAGCCCGGTCAACTTCCGTCCCGCGGAGTGGGGATTCGACCTCTCTCTGCACAGCTGCACCAAGTACCTCAACGGCCACAACGACATCGTGGCGGGCGCGGTCATAGGACGTTCGGACCTGGTGGAAGAGGTGCGCCTGAAGCTCAACCACCTGGGTGGATCGCTGGATCCGCACGCGTGTTTCCTGCTGCACCGCGGCATGAAGACGCTGGCGCTGCGCGTGCGTCACCAGAACGTGAGCGCGCTGGCGCTGGCGCGGTTCCTCGAGGAGCACCCCGCGGTGGCGACGGTGAACTACCCCGGCCTGACCGCCAACGCGAGCCACGAGCGCGCGGCGGAGTTCTTCGACGGATTCGGCGGCATGCTGAGCTTCGAGCTCAAGGACGGCGTTGAAGCCGCGGAACGCCTGATGGACCGCGTGGAGCTGCCGGTGATTGCACCCAGCCTGGGCGGCGTGGACACGCTGCTCACCCGTCCGGTGACGACATCGCACAAGGGACTCACGCCGGCGGAGCGCGCCCGCCTGGGCCTGAGCGACGCGCTGGTGCGCATGTCGGTGGGCATCGAGGCGAGCGAAGACCTGATCGACGATCTCAATCGCGCGCTCGAGGACTGATGGCGTCTCGCCCCGTCGCACTGATCACCGGCGCGTCCATGGGCCTGGGTGCGGAGTTCGCGCGGCTGTTCGCAGCCAACGGTCACGACCTGGTGCTCACCGCGCGCAGCGCGGACCGGCTGGCATCGGTGAAGCGCGAGGTCGAGAACCTGCACGGCGCGTCGGTGCGTATCATCGTGGCCGACCTCACCGATCCCGGCGCCCCGCACGCCATCCGCGACGAACTCGCGGCCGCGGGCGTCGAGATCGACGTGCTGGTCAACAATGCCGGCTACGGCATGTACGGCTTCTTTCACCAGGCGGACCGCGACGGGGTCATGGGCATGATCCAGGTGAACGTGAACGCGCTGGTGCTGCTCACACGCCTGTTCATCGACGGCATGGTGGCGCGCGGGCGCGGGCGCATCCTCAACGTGGCCTCCACCGCGGCCTTTCAGCCCGGCCCGCTGCAACCGGTCTACTACGCGTCCAAGGCCTTCGTGCTGTCCTTCACCGAGGCGATCGCCAACGAACTCAAGGGCACCGGCGTCACCGCGACGGCGCTGTGCCCCGGCCCCGTGCCCACCGGCTTTCAGGAGCGCGCCAACGTGGGTGACGTGCGCGGGCTGCGGCTCATCATGCGCACAACGCCCGAGCAGGTGGTGCGCGAGGGCTTCGACGGCATGATCCGGGGGCGGTCCGTGGTGATCCCAGGCACGCTCAACAAGGTCCTCGTGTTCCTGCTGCGTTTCTTTCCGCGCAATTTCGTCACCGCCATGGTACGGCGCATCCAGTCGCACTGATCCATGCGCATGCCGAAAGTCGACCCCGCCTGGTTCACGCGCCCACGCAAGATTGCCGCTGCGATTCTCGGCCTCGCGCTGCTGATCCGGCTGTGGGATCTCAACGCGCGCTCGTTGTGGCTGGACGAGGCCATGGAGTACTGGGTGGCATCCGCACCGCTCTCGCGCCTGGCGACGGTGGTGCGCGACGGTATCCAGGATCCGCCGCTGTACTCGTTTCTGCTCCACGCATGGATGACTCCCGCGGACAACGAGACATGGATGCGCCTGCTCTCGGTGTTCTTCGGCGTGGCCAGCGTGGCCGGCGTGATGGTGATCGGCTACCGCTTGCGGGGCTGGACCACGGCGCTGGTGGCCGGGCTCATCATGGGCATCGTTCCGACGGCGGTGCGCTACTCCCAGGAGGTGGGCCAGTACGCGCCCATGCAGTGCTTCCTGGTGTGGAGCATCGTGGTCCTGCTGGGACTGGTGCGTACACCCACGCGCGGCGGGTTCGTGCGCTGGGGCCTGCTGGCTATGGCGGCCACCTACACGTACTACGGCACGGTGGTGACACTGCTCGCCCCCTTCGCCTGCTTCATGATCGAAGCGGCGTGGCGCCGCGACCGGCGGCGCCTGCTGAGCGGCGGTGTCACGCTGGCTGCCTATGCCGTCTCCATCCTGCCGCTGATTCTCTACTACCTGCCGCACCAGCTGCGGCGCGGTCCCACCGCGGAGGCGTTCGACCCCATCGGCATCGGATCGTTCAACGTGGAGGCCATGCGCACCTGGATCACGCTCAAGGAGACGCTGGCGTTCCAGTTTACCGGCTGGCCGTGCAGCAACATGCCCGCGTGGCTGCCGGTGACCCTGGTGATTCTGTTCATCGCCATGGTGGTGCGTACGCAACGGCGCTTTGCAGTGTGGCTCGTGGCGGCGTGGATCCTGTACGGCGTGATGGGCCGGCTGCGGTTGTTCCCGTTTGCGTTTCGCTACTCCATCATTCTCGCGCCGCTCATCGTACCGCTGGTGGCGTGCGCCATCCGCGGCGATGTGAACTGGTTGCGGCGTCTCACCACCGGTCTCGCGTTCGGCGTGCTGTGCGCGACGTGCGTGGTGTCGCTGCCAAACCGCAGCATCTACAACCGCGTGTTCGGCAATGACAGGTGCGTGTGGCCGGAAACCGAGGACATCGGCAAGGTGACGCGTTACTGGCACGCGCAGCGACAACCGGGGCAGCGGACGTACGTCTACTACGGCGCCGTTCCCAGCTTTGCCTACTACGCGGACCACCTCTCCGGCGAGAAACCCGAACGTCCCGATCTCTGGTATCTGGACTGCTGGCGCAACGCCGACACGCCGTGGTGCCGCACCGGAGACATCTTCTACGGCCGCTGGCTGCGCGCGCTCCCGCCCGACCAGAAGATGGCGTCGATCTTCGAGACCATGTCGGGGATGCCCACTGAATTCTGGATGATCATCGCGCACGTGCAGGGACAGGAGAGCATTCCCATCACTCAGATGATCCAGCGCGACTACGTGCTGCTCGACCACGTGACCGGCAGCGACGCCGTCGGCTTTCTGGTGAGAAGGCGCGCGCCATGAAGCCGCGGTACTCCCACGCCCGGCGCAACTGGCTTCCGGTTGCCGCCGTGTTGCTGCTGGCGCTGGCCGTGCGCTGCTGGGACATCAACGCGCGCTCGCTGTGGTTCGACGAAGCCGGCGAATACTGGGTGGCCACGGCTCCCTTCTCCGCGCTGGCACAGAGCGTGCGCACCGGCACCGGCGATCCCCCGCTGTATTCATTCCTGCTGCACGCGTGGCTCGCGCTGGGATCGAGCGCCATGTGGATGCGCTCGCTGTCGGTGATGGCAAGCCTCGCCGGCGTCGCGGGTGTGATGACACTGTCGCACCGTCTGGCGGGCCCCCGCGCCGCACTCGCGGCCGGAATCCTGATGGCGCTGATGCCGGCGGACGTGCGCTACGCGCAGGAGGTGGGCCAGTACGCGCTCATGCTGGGCGCGGTGGCCTGGAACCTGGTGGCACTGCTGGGGCTGTGGCGCACGCCGTCCATCCGTGCGGGCGTGGTGTGGGCGCTCACCGCGACGGTCGCGTCCTACGCGTACTATGGCGCGGTGATTGCGGTGGGAGTTCCCTTTGCCTGCGCGGGTGTGCAGGCGCTGGCGCGCGGCGATCGTGCGCGCGTCCGCGCCGGTCTGGCCGGGGTCGCCGCTTATGTGCTGTGCATTCTGCCGCTGGCCCTGTTCATTCTCCCGGCGCAGCTCTCGCGCGTGGCCGCCAGCGACGTTTCCAGCGCTGCTCCCGGCAACATGGCCGAGCCGGGCCTGCGCGCCGTTGCCACCTTCTTCAGCCAGATTGTCGCCTTCCAGTTCACCGGCTGGCCGTACACCCGCGTCCCCGCGCTGGTACCGGTTGGAGCCGCGTTGCTGCTGCTGGCATTCGCCGCGCGCGCCAGACCCCGGCTGCTGGTCTGGCTGGGCGCAACCTGGGCCGTCCACGCCATCGCCGACGCGGCCGGCGTGTTTCCCTACGGCTTCCGCTGGGGGCTGTTCCTGATGCCGCTGCTGGTGACGTGTATCGCCTGCGGGGTTGCGTCGGCATCGGGGGCTGCCGGGCGCACCGCCGCGCGGGTCGCGCTGGCCTGCCTGCTGCTCGGCAGCGCGGTGTCACTCCCCAACCGTTCGCTGCGCGACACCCTGTATAAGGAAGCGCACTGGCCGTGGCCGGAGACCGAGGACCTGCGCGCGGTGCTTTCCTACTGGCGCGCTAACCGTACCGCGGCCGAGCCGACCTACGTGTACTACGGGGCCGTCCCCGCCTTTGCTTACTACACGCGCACGGACCCTTGGGCGCGCGACCTGCGAGCAACCTGGTACCTCGACTGCTGGCACGAGGGCGGGGATGCCTGCGGGCGCGGGGGGGTTCACTTCGGGCGCTGGCTGCGCGGTCTCAACCAGACGCAGCGCGTCGCGGACGTGTTCCGCTCCTTCGGTGGAGCGCCGGAATCGTTCTGGGTCGTGTTCTCGCACATGCAGCCCAACGACGATCGTGATCTGGTGGCGGATCTGGTCGCAAACGGGTATCTTATCCAGTCCGCTTACCAGGCGAGCGACGCCGCGGTGTTCTTTCTGAAGCGGAATTGATACCGGCAGAAACCATGATCCAGTTCAACCGTGTCAGCAAATCCTTCGGGAGCCAGCTCCTCTTCGAGGACATGAGCTTCGGGCTCAACCGCCGCGAGCGGGTGGGGCTGGTGGGCCGCAACGGCCACGGCAAGACCACCCTGTTCCGCATGGTGCTGGGCGAGCTCTCACCCGACGGCGGCGACATCGTCATTCCGCGGCGCTACCGCATCGGTCACCTCGACCAGCACATCCGCTTCACCCAGCCCACGGTGCTGGGCGAGGCGGCGCTCGGACTCCCGGAGGGTCATCGCGACGAGACCTGGCGCGCGGAGGCAATCCTCTTCGGCCTCGGCTTCGGCGCCGCCGACATGGAACGCTCGCCGGACCTCTTCTCGGGCGGCTTCCAGGTGCGCTTGAACCTGGCCAAGGTGCTGGTGTCCGAGCCGGATCTGCTGCTGCTCGACGAGCCCACCAACTACCTCGACGTCGTCTCCATCCGCTGGCTGGAGCGCTTTCTCAACGAGTGGAAGACCGAACTGATGCTCATCACCCACGACCGTTCCTTTATGGACAGCGTGGTGACGCACACCGTGGCCATCCACCGCCGCCGCGCCAAGAAAATCGCCGGCAACACCGAGAAGATGTACGCGCAGATCCTGCAGGAAGAGGAAATCTACGAGAAAACGCGCATGAACGACGAGCGCAAGCGCCGCGAGATCGAACGTTTCATCGAGCGCTTCCGCGCCAAGAACTCGCTGGCCACGCGCGTGCAGTCGCGCGTGAAACAGCTGGCCAAGCACGAGCGCCTGGAGAAACTGGAACGCATCCAGACCCTGGACTTCGAGTTCAACGCCGCACCCTTTCCGGCCAAGTCGCTGATGCGCGTGGACGGGGTGTCGTTCGGGTACGGTGACGGCGCCGCCCTGTTCGAGAATCTGAACTTCGAGATCCACGACCACGAACGCATCTGCGTCATCGGTCCCAACGGCAAGGGCAAGTCGACGCTGCTGCGCGTGCTGGCCGGCGAGCTGGAGCCGCGCAAAGGAAGAATTACCTCGCACCCGCGCACCGTGCCCGGGTACTTCGCCCAGACCAACGTCAACACGCTGCACCCCAAGCTCACCGTCATCGAGGAAGTGCAGTCCGCCGACCCATCGTGTCTGCCGCAGAAGGCGCGCGACGTGGCCGGTGTGATGATGTTCGAGGGCGACGACGGGCTCAAGAAGATATCGGTGCTCTCCGGCGGCGAGAAGAGCCGGGTGATGCTGGCCAAGCTGGTGGTGACGCCGAGCAACCTGCTGTTCCTCGACGAGCCCACCAACCACCTGGACATGGATTCGTGCGACTCGCTGCTCGCCGCCATCGACGCGTTCGATGGTGCGGCGGTGATCGTGACCCACAACGAGATGTTCCTGCACGCACTGGCCACCAAGTTCATCATCTTCGACCGCGGTGGCGTGCGCGTATTCGACGGCAGCTACCAGGACTTCCTCGACACCATCGGCTGGGAGATGGACGACAGCATGGCGCGCACGCGCACCCCCGACGCGCCCGCGCCCAAAGCCCCGCCCACCCCGGTGGTCACGGCGGCGGCGGACCGCAAGGCGACGCGCCAGACGCGTGCAAAGATGGTGCAGGAACGCGCCAGGCTGCTGGGTCCGCTGGAAAAGCGCGTGGCCGAGGCGGAGAAACGCATCATGACGCTGGAGCGCGACCGCGAGAACACCTTCGCCGCCCTGGCCAATGCGTCCGCCAGCGGCGACGCGACGGTCATCGCCGAGCTGTCGAAGAAGAGCCGCGAGCTGGAGTCGCGCATCGAGTCCGCCTACGAGGACCTGGAGAAGGCGACGCTGGCGTTCGAACGGGAGTCAAAGTCATTCGAAGGCAAGTGGAAGGAGGCCATGTGATGCGCGCCACCGGATTCACCCTCGCCGTTGTCTGCGCGGCCACCGCGTGGCTCGCCGCGGCCGCCCCGGCGGCGCGAGCCATCCGGCCCATGGCCACCGACCGGCCCACCCGCACCGACACGCCCTATTCGGTGCCGGCGGAGCACTTCCAACTGGAGATGGACTTCGTGACCGTCGGCCATCTGGGCTACGGCGACACCGACATCGACGGATTCAGCATTGCGCCCTTCAATCTCAAGTACGGCTTCACCGACGCGGTGGACGTGCAGTTTCTGATTACGCCCTACCTCAGCACGACAACCACCACCGGCGGAAGCGAGGAAACCGAAGATGGCTTCGGGCCGGCGGGCATGCGCATCAAGGTCAACCTCACCGGCAACGACGGCGAGGGAACGGCGGTGGCGGTGATTCCCTATTTCGTCGCACCCACGCGCGGCATCGAAAAGCTCGACAACACGGTGTACGGCCTGTCGGTGCCGTTTGCCTTCACGCTGGCGAACGGGCGCACGCTCGGCGCGGCGGCGGGCGCGGAGGCAATCGGCGACGGCGACACGTCGGTCTTTGCGTCGGTGGTGTTCAGCACGCCGGTGGTCGACGCCTGGAGCGGCTACCTGGAGCTGTACGGAATCGCCGGCGGGCTCGACGACGCGGACACCCAGATCGTCACGCTGGACGCGGGCGCGGTGCTCGACCCGGGGCGGAACTGGGCGTTCGACGCCGGCATCAACGTGGGCATCACCCCGGACACCGAGGATTGGCGCGTGTTCGTGGGGGCCTCGGCGCGCCGATAGGGCCCCTTCCGGTTCACCCACCCATGCCGTATCATGGGAGGGTGAACCCCCCGCGCCTCGCCTTGATCATTCTGTTCGCGGGCGCTTCGCTGCTGTCGTGCTCCAGCGACCCCGTCGCGCCCGGCGGCCCCGGCACCGCCACCGGCGCGTACGACATCCGCCTGGAGTCGTTCGGGGAACGCGTCAGTTCCGTGTGGGGCCGAAGCGCCAACGACGTGTATGCCGGCGCCGACATGCTGCTCCATTTCGACGGCCGGCGCTGGACGCCCACCCCCTTGCCGCGCGAGATGTCCGGGTATACCGAAGTGTGGGGAACCGCCAGCGGCGAACTGCTGTTGCCGGGCTATGATCGCATCTACCGGTCCAGCGGCGGCACCTGGGACTACGTTGCCATGCCCTTCTACGCCCGCGCCGTGTGCGGACTCCCCAGCGGCGAGATTCTCGTGGCAGCCGACGAGGGGTACGTGTACCGCTACGACGGCGCCACCTGGTCGGAGGACTCCGTGACCACGGGCGTCTACTTCCGCGACATTCACGCCACGTCGACGACGAATGTGTTCGCCGTGGGCGAACCCGATTTCTACTCGAGCACCGGGCCTTCGACAATCGCGCAATACGATGGCAATGAGTGGCACTGCGCGTCCATCGACAGCATGCGATCGTTCTACAGCGTCCTTGGCCTGCAGGACGGTTCGGCTTTTGTTCTGGGCTCGGACTACAACTGGGAAACGGGATTGTTTCGTTACGTGAACGGGCTCCCGCTGGCTCCGGTGGTTCCGGGCGGCGATCGGTTCATCCCGGCGACCCTGTGGGGGACCGGAGCCGACGTCTATGTCGGCGGGAGGGACGACGTGGGGGCGGTCGTCTATCACAACGACGGCGCAAGCTGGGTTCCGCAGCGCATTGCCGCCAGCAGCCAGCCGGGATCCGGATGGACCGCGCCCACCGGCGAGGTATTCACGACGCACTCGCGCAATGGCCTCTATAAGACAGATGCCGCCGCGAGCGAACGTATCCTGGGCGGCGGAATTGAAAACATCAGCACCATGTGGGCGTCTCCCGAGGGTGACATCTTCGTCGCCGGCGTGAGCGCGTACCGCTTTGACGGAGAGAACTGGATCGACCTGGACAAGGAGTCCATCACGTCCAACTGGGTGTACGGAATCGACGGCACCAGCAACCGCGACCTCTACGCCGTCGGTTCCGGCATGATCCTCCACTACGACGGCGCGGTGTGGGACTGGGTGAGCGGCGCCTTCCAGGAGAGCCTCAGAGACGTGGCGGTGGCGGGGGTCCGCGTTTTTGCCGTGGGTGACTACGGCGGCATTGTTCAGTTCGACGGCCGTGCGTGGGAGAGGACCGAGATCCCGGGCGCCCGGATGATCGCCGTGGATGCGTGGGAGGGCGGCGCCATCGCGGTGGGCGTGGAGGGCGGGATCACCCGTCACGATGGCACCGCGTGGCGCCTCGAAGAGAGCCCGGTCTCCTGGTGGCTCTTCGACGTGGTTGCGTTCGGCCCCCACGACATCATCGCCGTGGGTGAGAACGCCTGGGAGATCGTGGTCTACGACGGACGCACGTGGATGACGCGACCCATCGAGTCGTACCGGGCGACCGGCCGTGGTAACCCAAGCGAAGCCATCTGGGGACGCTCGTCGAGGGATTTCTACGTCGCGCAGTATGCGGGGACAATCCAGCGTTTCGCCGGCGGGAGCTGGTCGGAACTACCGCACGTCATCTCCCAGGGTGTCAGCGGGGTGGCCGGTACGCCCAACGGCGACGTGTTCGTCTCCGGGAGCGACAAGATCATCAGCTACCGCCGGCGCTGATCGTCGCGCTTCTTCGCGGCACGGCTTCCCCGCGCCACCGCACCACTCCCGAATTTTTCCTTCAGGCGATCCATCACCGCATCCAGCGCGCGGTTGCGCGAGGTGGTCTCGCGCTTCGCGGCCGGCGTGTCCGAGAACAGGTCGCGGGTGAGTTCTTCCGCGTGCACCAGGTTGGAGAGCGACACCCCCAGCAGGCGCAGCGCGCGCCCGCGCCGGCCGAGTTTCTCTTCCAGCAGGTGGCGCGCGGCGTCGCGGATCAGCACCGAGTCGTAGGTGGCATCGGGCAGTGTCATGGCGCGGGTGACGGTGGTGAAGTCCGCGTAACGCGCCTTGAGGTTGACGGTGTGGCCGGGCATGCCGTCGGCACGCGCGCGGCCGGCCACGCGCTCGCACAGCAGGTCCAGCTCAACGCGCAGCGCGTCGGCATCGGCGATGTCCTTTGCGAACGTGTTCTCCGCGCCGATCGACTTGGCCTCCGTGTCCGGCACCACCGGGCGCTCGTCGATGCCGCGCGCGAGCTGCTTCAAACGCGGCGCGTACGAACCCGCAATCGCCTCCAGCTGCGCGTCGGGCATCTTCACGAGATCGCCCACGGTAAGGATGCCCGCCCCGGCCAGCGCCTTCTCCGTCACCTTGCCCACCCCCCACAGCCGCCACACCGGCAACGGCGCCAGGCGCGCCTCCGCCTCCTCCCGGGTGATGACCACGAAGCCGTCGGGCTTCTCGAGGTCGCTGGCGAGCTTGGCCAGGTACTTGTTGGGCGCCACCCCCACCGACGCCACCAGCCCCACCTCGTCGCGGATGCGCCGCTTGATCAAACGGCCGATCTCCTCCCCGCTGCCGAACAGCGCGCGGCTGGCGGTGACGTCCAGGAAGGCTTCGTCGATGGAGAGGGGTTCGATGAGCGGGGTGTAGGTTTCGAAGATCCTGCGGATCTCATGCGACAACTCGACGTAGCGCGACATGCGCGGCGTGATGAAGATGCCGTGCGGGCAGAGCTTGTGGGCACGCGCCGAACTCATGGCGCTGTGCACGCCGAACGTGCGCGCCTCGTACGACGCCGCCGACACCACCCCGCGCGACTCGGCCGCGCCACCGACGATGACGGGCTTGCCGGCCAGCGCCGGGTTGTCCATGACCTCCACGGATGCGTAGAATGCATCCATGTCGACGTGGAGGATGGCGCGATGGGCGTGATCGGGCATAGTGATTCTCGGCGCTGAAACGCGCAGGCGGGATCGGCTGGAGGCATTGTACCGCGCGCCGCGCCCGCCAGCAAGCCCCTTCACGGTTGCGCGGCATACGGGTATGATGCGCGGCGTGAGCAACGCACCCATGCGCGACAAGATCGTCGTCGTCACCGGCGCCAGCTCCGGCATCGGCAAGGCATCCGCGGCCGGCATCGCCGCGCTCGGCGCGCACACCGTGCTGGTGAGCCGCACCGCAAAGCGCGGGCGCAAGGCCCTGGACGAGATGGCGCGCGCCTGCACGTCGCCGTCGCTGGACCTGCTGGTGGCGGATCTCTCCACCATGGCCGCGGTGCGGGACCTTGCAGATACATTCAACGCAAAGTACCAGCGCCTCGACGTGCTCTTCAACAACGCCGGCATCCTCACCAGTCGGCGCCGCGTCACCGCGGACGGCTTCGAGGAGCAGTTCTTCGTGAACTACCTGTCGTACTACCTGCTCACCGGCCTGCTCCTCGACCGGCTGCGCGCGGGTGCGGCGTCGCGCATCATCAACATGACGTCGTCGTCCCACTCGAGCGGCATTCTCGACTTCGACGACCTGCAGATGGAACGCCGCTACCGGGGCTGGCAGCAGTACGCCAACACCAAGCTCATGAGCATGGTGTTCACCTATGCGCTGGCGCGACGCCTGCAGGGCTCCCACGTGACCGCCAACTGTCTCCATCCCGGCGTCATCCACACCGGCCTCCTGCGCAACTTCTCATCGGTGCTGAACCTGATGTTTCACGCGCTGCAGCGCTTCTTCAAGCAGCCCGACGACGGCGCCGAGACGCCGGTGTACCTGGCCTCATCGCAGGAGGTGGCGGGCGTGAGCGGGAAGTATTTCCGCCGCTGCGAGCCCATGGGAACCACCGCGGCGTCCAACGACCCGGTGGTCCAGGAGCGCCTGTGGTCCGAGAGCGAGCGCTTGTCCGGCTTTCACTACTCGCTCTGAAGCGCGATTCGCGGGTTGCCCCCCGCGCGGCCGCGCCATACAATTGAACCACCCCCCCTCTCGCCAGCACGCCACGGGTTTCCAGAATGCGTACCACGCCTGCATACCCGATCCTCTTGTTCGCCCTCGCCGGCCTCCTCGCCGCGTGCGGCGACGACCCCGCCGCGCCCGAAGAACCGCCACCCATCGTGAAACCCGCCGTGTGGACCGAACTCCACGGGCTCCCACCCGCCACCACGCTCTACGCCCTGTGGGTTCCGCGCGACGACTACGTGATCGGCGTGGGCCCGGGTGGCACGGTGATGCGCTGGGACGGGCAGGAGTGGGCGACGATCGCCAACGACGGGACGCGCAACCTGTACGCAATCGCCGGCGTCACCGGGGGCGAAACGGTGGCGGTGGGCGACGGCGGCGAGATCGTGCGTTTCGAAACCACGCAGTTTGTGAAGACCACCGGGGCCACCACCGAGAACCTGCGCGGCCTGTGGACGCCGGGCGGCAGCGCGTTCACCGCCGTCGGCAGTGGTGGTGTGATTCTGCGCGGGGACGGAAACGCGTGGAGCCTGGATACGAGTCCCGTCGTCACGCCGCTGTTCGGCGTGTGGGGATCGGGTGTGAACGACGTCTTCGCGGTGGGATTGAACGGCGTCATCATTCACTTCGACGGTACCGCATGGACACCGATGGCCAGCGGCAGCAACGCGCTGCTGGCGGCGGTTGCCGGCAGCGCGTCCGACGACGTGTACGCGGTGGGCGAGGCGGGAACGGTGCTGCACTACGACGGCGCGGCCTGGTCGCCCATGGTGAGCGGCACGCAGGAAACGCTGCAGGGGGTTACCGCCGGCAATCGAACCGTGGCGGTTGGCGCCAACGGCACCGTGATATCGCTCGCGGGCGGGTCGTGGAACACCGAGCCCGCCATCACGGGAGAATGGCTCTACGGCGCGGCGCAATCGGGGGCGAGCACATGGGTGGTGGGGGCACGCGCCATCCTCCACGACGGCGGCGCAGGTTGGGCGCCGGAGACGCGCGGCGCGGTGCCGCAACTGAGTGGCATCACGGGCCCGCCGCATACACCCCTGCGCGTGGTGGGTGGCGGCGGTTACGTCGCCCGGCAGCTTGGCGACGCATGGCACTGGGAAGATGCGGGCAACGCTCGCACCTTCAACGCAATCTGGTGCGAGCCGGGTGGCGACGTGTTCGCGGTGGGCAGCAACCGCATCGTGCACCACGATGGAATCGCCTGGGTGGAGGAGTACAACTCCCCGGTGGAACTGCTCGACGTCGCCGGTGGACCGTCGGGCGTGTATGCGGTCGGCACCGGCGGGGCGATCCTGCGCCGTAACTTTGGCGTGTGGACCTCCGTGCGGCCCACCACGCCGGTCTTCAACGACCTGCGCGCCTACACCAGCCTCGCCGGGGACGAGGCGTACATCGTCGGCTCGGACGGCCGGCTGCTCGCGTTCAACGGTGCCGCCTGGGTCGTATCCGATTCGAGAATCACCACACAACTCAACGACGTCACCGGTTCGGTGCCCGGCAGCTCGGTTCGCGCGGCGGCGGTCGGAGAGACGAGCCGGGGCGGACAGGGGACCATCATCGGCTTGAGCCCGGTGAAGGGGCGGGGATGGGAGGCCATGCCCAGTCCCACCCCGAAATCACTTCTGGCGCTGGCGCGCGGTCCCCAGGGCCGCCTGTATGCAGTGGGACAGAGCGGCGTGGTGATCGCGTACGACGGCACGGCGTGGTCGGTGGTGCCCTCCCCCACACTCAAAACGCTGCGCGGCGCGTGGTCGGACGGCAAGCGGCTGTTCGTCACCGGCGGCGAACAAACCAGCGGCACCGTGGTCCTGCGCTACGCCACGCCTTGATCTGAGCGCGCGACGCGACTATCCTCTATCACTTGAAGTTCCCTCCCATCAGACGACTGGCGCCAGTGGCCGGCCTGCTGGCCACGCTCGCGTTCTCCGCGTGCACGGACACCGTCGTGCTTCCCCCACCACCACCCGGGTACGCGTTCAGACCGGAGGTCGCCGAGATCGGGTCGTTTCACGACGTGTGGGCGGGTGCGGCGGACGACATGTGGGCGGTGGGCGGACGCGGCCTGATTCTCCACTACGACGGCGCACTCTGGCAGCGTGTGGAGAGCGGTGTCAGCGAGGAGATCAACGGCGTGTGGGGCGACGGCACCGGCGCCGTGTACGCGGTGGGCAACAACGGCCTGCTGCTTCGTTTCGACGGCACCGCCTGGCTTCCCATCACCTCTCCCACCGCGGAGGGCCTCAACGCCATCTCCGGCACCGCGCCCGACAATATCTTCGCGGTGGGCAACCGTGGCACCGTCATCCACTACAACGGCAACGCGTGGACACCACAGCAGACCGGCACGGTGACGGCGAACCTGCGCGGCGTATGGGCGTACTCACCGTCGGTGGCGTACGCGGTTGGCAACGACGGCACCGTTCTCTCGTATTCCGGCGGTGGCTGGTCAACCATCGCGCCGGCCACCTCCGAACACCTGCGCGGCGTGTTTGGTTTCTCGGACAGCGACGTGTTCGCGGCGGGCAACAACGGGGCTATTCTCCACTACGACGGCGTGTCGTGGACCCCGCAGAGCAGCGGGGTCACACGCTGGCTGCAGGGGCTGTGGGGCGTTTCCTCCGCCGACATGTTCGCGAGCGGCGAGGGCGGGACGGTGTTGCACTACGACGGCAGCGCGTGGACGCGCTTCACTTCCAACATCTTCACCACCCAGTACTTCGAGGGGATGGACGGAACCGCGAATGACAACGTGGTGGCGGTGGGCACGCTGGGCACGCTGGTGCGCTACGACGGTGCGGAGTGGAAGAAGGAATTGAGCGACGTGGGCGCCATCGTGCGGCGCGGCCTGTGGGGCACGGGCAACGACGACCTCTACCTGGTGGGAACCTACGGCGAGATCTTCCACCGCCGCGGCGGCGAGTGGCGCTTCATCGCCGGTGGCCGGCCGCAGTCGCTCAACGACGTGTGGGGTGCGGGCGGCGAGATCATCGTGGTGGGTGACGCGGGCCTCGCGATGCACCGGGACCGGAGCGGCTGGGTGGTGATGGACACCGGAAGCAGCGAAGGCCTCAACGGCGTGTGGGTTGCGAGCCCCGGCGACGCTTTTGCGGTTGGAAACAACGGCGCCATTCTGCACTGGGACGGCGCGGCGTGGTCGCCGCAGAACAGCGGGAGTTCACGCGTGCTGCACGACGTCTGGGGCACATCGGCCACTCATGTCCTCGCGGTCGGCAACGATGGTCTGGTGCTACGCTACGACGGAACTTCATGGGGCCCGGAAGCCATGCTGGATGCGGTGGCGCTGCGCGCGGTGTGGGGTTCGTCGGCGTCCAACGTAATCGCGGTGGGAACGGGCGCGGCCGGCCAGGGCAACGCGTTTCGCTTCGACGGCGTGGCGTGGAAGAAGGAGACCATCGGAACCAGCGCCGCCCTGGAAGCGGTGCACGGCGTGTCCGCGGGCGATATCTTTGCCGTCGGCATCGGCGGGGGCGGCATCGGCACGTTCAAGGACAGCTTCTTCCATTTCGACGGCGCCACGTGGCGGCGGTCGTCCACGCAGAGCTACGTCCACCTCTCCGGGGTGTGGGCGGTGTCGGAGTCCACCGTGTACACCTGTGGCACAGGAACGGTTCTGTACCGGGGAACACTCAAGTAGGGCCGCGCAACGCCGCTCACCCGGCAGGAAAGGGTGACGATGTCCGTTGGCAGTCACACCCATGGCCTGACCCATGCCGAGGCCCGCGCGCGCCTTGCCCGCCACGGGCCCAACGCGCTTCCCGCGCAGGAGAAACTGCCCGCGTGGAGGCGCCTCGCCGCCCAGTTCAAGAGCCCGCTGATCTACGTTCTTCTCGCCGCGCTGATCGTCGACCTCGCCGTGTGGTGGATCGACGGCAGCCACGGCTTCCCCATCGAGTCGCTCGCCATCGGCGTCATCCTGTTGCTGAACGCCTCGCTCGGCGTGTGGCAGGAGCGCAAGGCGGAGGCGGCGCTCGCGCACCTCAAGACGCTGTCCGCGCCCCTGGCGTGGGTGCGGCGCGACGGCGCGTGGCACCACATCGCCGCCGCGCACATCGTCCCGGGTGACATCGTGCGCGTCGAGTCCGGGGACCGCGTGCCCGCCGACGGGCTGCTGCGCGGGGCGGAAGTGGCGGTGGACGAATCGATGCTCACCGGCGAGAGCGTCCCCGTGGACCGCACCGACGGCGATCTCCTCTCCAGCGGGACCATCGTGGTGCGCGGCAGGGCCTTGCTGGAAGTCACCGCGACCGGGGCCGCGAGCGCCCTGGGCCGCCTCGCCGCCATGCTCGGCGGCATCGAAGCGGAGCAGACGCCCCTCGAACGGCGCATCCGGCATTTCGGCAACCAGGTCGCGGTCTGGATCAGCGTGCTGGCGGTGGCGCTGGTGGTGGGCGGTGTCGCCGTGGAGGGAGTTGGATCGATCGGGCACGTGTTCCTTTTCGCGGTTGCGCTCGCGGTCGCCGCGGTGCCGGAGGGACTGCCTGCGGTGATGACACTGACGCTTACGCTCGGTGTCGAGCGCATGGCGCGCCGCCGCGCCGTGGTACGCAAGCTTGCCGCCGTCGAAGCACTGGGCTCGGTGACGGTGATCGCCACGGACAAGACCGGTACCATCACCGAGAACCAGATGCACGTCCGCTCCGTCGACTCGCCGTCGCGGGAGCTGGCGCTGCGCGCGGCGGTTCTCGCCAACGACGCGCAGGAGAGCGCGGGCGACCCCATCGACGTGGCCCTGCTGCGCTTTGCGCGCCAGGAAGGCATCGACGTTGACGCCATCCACGCCTCCTGCCCCCGCATTTCCGCGCGCCCGTTTGACAGCGGTCACAAGTACATGCGCGCAACCGTGCAGGAAGAAGCGGGCGTGGTGAGCTACCTCAAGGGCGCGCCCGAGGTGCTGCTGGAACGCTCCACGGTGGACACCACCGGGAGACGGCAGTGGAGCGAGAAGGCGAGCCGGTACGCGCGCGACGGCCATCGCGTCCTGGGCGTTGCGCGCGGCGCCGGCGCGCGCGACGACGCGCTCGAGTTCCTGGGCCTGGTGCTGATGTGGGATCCGCCCCGCGGCGAGGTGCCCGACTCAATCCGCCGTGCACTCGACGCCGGCGTGCGCGTCATCATGATCACCGGCGACCACCCGGAGACGGCGCGCGCCATTGCGCGGCAGGTGGGGATCCCGGGCGACCGGTGTCTAACCGGAGACGATGTCACGGGCATGTCCACCGATGCGCTCGCGCACGCGCTGCGCGAGGTCACCGTCTTTGCCCGCGTGCGCCCCGAGCACAAGGTGCGGATAATCGAGTCGCTGCAGTCGTCGGGAGAGATCGTGGCCGTGACCGGTGACGGCCTCAACGACGCACCGGCGCTTAAGCGCGCGGACGTGGGTGTCGCCATGGGGGTACGGGGATCGGATGTTGCCCGCGATGTCGCCGACCTGGTGCTGATGGACGACAACTTTGCGACCATCGTGGCGGCCATCGAGGAAGGACGCAGCATCTACGAGAACATCCGCAAGTTCATCCGCTTCCTGTTCTCGACCAACCTCTCCGAAGTCATCGTGGTTTCGCTGGGCTGGTTTCTGGCGGCTGTTCTTGGCCTGCGCGAGGCCACCGGCACCGTCCTGCTCCCGCTGACGGCCGTGCAGATCCTGTGGATCAATCTGGCCACGGACGGGTTGCCCGCACTCGCGCTCGCCCTCGACCGCAATCCCGGGGTGATGCGCCGGCCGCCGCTGCCACCCACCGCGCCCCTGCTGGATACCGCGTCGCGCCGTTTCGTGCTGGTGAGCGGATCGGCCAAGGCGATGGTGGCTCTGTCCATCCTGGGTGTGATTCCACTGCTCGGCATGTCGGTGGACACCGCGCGCACGGTGAGCTTTCACTTCCTGTGTATCGGACAGCTGTTCTTCGCCTACCCCGGACGCCGCACATGGCTGAAGCCCATGCCGAACCCGGCATTGCACGCGGCCATCTTCTTTGGCATCGCCGTACAGGTCGTGATGGGAACGCTGCCCGCCGCCGCGCGCGCACTGGGAACGGTGCCCATGACATGGCCGCTGTGGGCGACGGTCATCGTATGCGCCCTTGCCACATGGGGCATGGCGGAACTGGTGAGCCGATGGCAGTGGCAGCAACCCGGCAATCCCCGATTGACAGCCTCACCGCCGCGCGCGGATGATCGCAGGCACCCATGACATGGATCATGTTCATTGCTACCGCCGGCGTGACCATCTTCGCGGGAACGCGCCTGGCGTACTATGGCGATATCATCGCGGAGAAGTCCGGGCTGGGCCGCACCTGGATCGGCCTGGTGCTCATTGCCGCCACCACCTCGCTTCCCGAGCTCTTCACCGGCATCTCGTCCACTCTCGTCTTCAAGCTCCCGGACATCGCCGTGGGCGATATCCTCGGCAGCTGCATGTTCAACCTCGTCATCCTGTCGATCATGGACATCGTGGGCGGAAAGACACCCATCTCGGCTCGCGCGCACCAGGGCCACGCGCTCACCATCGGCCTGGGGCTGCTGCTCATGACCATCGTGGGCTTCAGCATGGCGGCGGGATGGGCCCTGCCGGTGCTGGGCTGGATCGGCCTCGGCACACCCGTGTTGCTCGCGGTCTATCTGTTCACCGTGCGCATCTCCTTCATCTTCGAGCGGCGGCGCACGGAACAGCAGGCCGCGGAGCTGGCGGAAGAGCGCCGCTATGACCTGGTATCGCTGCGCACCGCGCTATCACGCTACGCCGTCAACGCGCTCGTCGTGGTGGTGGCCGCGTCGTTCCTCCCCAGGCTGGGTGAGCGCATCGCGGTTGAAACCGGCCTCGGGCAGGCCTTCGTCGGCAACCTGTTCATCGCCATCACCACCTCGCTGCCGGAAATCGTCGTCTCGCTGGCCGCGGTACGTCTGGGTGCGGTGGACCTCGCCTTCGGCAATGTGCTCGGCAGTAACATCTTCAACATGTGCATCCTCGCCCTGGACGACATCTTCTTCGCGCCCGGCCCCATCCTGGCGGCGGCGGACCCAAGCCACCTGCTGTCGGTGTTCGCGGTGGTTGCCATGTACGCCATGCTGCTGGTGGGGCTCACCTACCAGGCCCTGCGCAAGCGTCTCGTACTGGCCTGGGACACGGCCGGCATCCTGGTGGTTTACATCGTCACCCTCGCGCTGCTCTACCTTGCGCGCGCTCCTCTGCCCCCTCCCGCGCTCCCCTGACACTGCCCCATGACGCCCGGTAGGGCCGCGTGGGGGCGCATGCTTCCCTGTTCCATTCCGGCGCGAACCTTGCTCTGTAGGCCATGTTCTTCCCTGGAGGTCGGACATGAGAACGACTTGCTTCATTTCATGCACCCTGTTGATCGCGGGTTTCGCGCTCCTCGGGTGCTCGCGCACCGTGGTCCACAAGGACGGCGGACCCGACGTGGTTGTGGTCAAGGAGAAGCAGCCCGGACCGCCGGACCACGCGCCTGCACACGGTCATCGCAGGAACAACGACAAGGTGGTCCTGATATACAGCTCCGACCTGCAGGTGTACGTGGTCGAGAATCACGATAACTGCTACTACTCGGCAGGCCAGTACTTCCGTCCGGGTAAGAAGGGTTGGGAGTGGAGCGTGGAGGTCGCCGGACCGTGGCGTCAGGTGGAACTCATGAGCGACGTGCCGCCCGGCCTGCGCAAGATGGACGTGAGCATGCACCAGAAGAAGGAAAAGAAGGAAAAGAAAGAAAAGAAAGAGAAAGAAAAATAGCGGACCGACTGAACCCCACCCGGTCCCAAAAGAAACTCCCCCGGCCGATTGACTCGACCGGGGGAGTTTTCTCTTTTCCGCTGACCGGTACGAACTAGAAGTTCGTCTGACGGTTGGCGTCGAGCGCGCGATCGATTCGCGCGATCGTCTCCATCATGTGTGCGTTGGTGGCATCGTCGAGACCCGGCCTGGCCAGGGTCGACTGCGCCGCTCCGCGGATGCGGGTGAGATTGAGCCGCGACAGCGCCACCGCGTCCTGCGGGGTCAGCGGTGACGGCTCCACCACCTGCTGGATCAGCATGTCGGTGTACGTCCGCTGCAGGTTCCGGTCCCAGGTGGCCGTGCGGCCCTGGGGCGCCGCCCGATCGGTCCAGATGGACTTGGTGAGCGTGCCGTACAGCTCCGACAGCTTGAACGCATCGTCCGACTGGTACTGCGCCTCGACCACCCGTGCCTGACGGAACGGATTCATGAGGTTGAACAGAACGCCGGTCTGCAGCGCCTCCACCCACATGGTGAGCGGGAAATCGAAACGACGGCCCGGCTGGAAGAGGTTGTTCTCCCAGCTCCACATCTTGTCGTCCTGCATCTTGTTGAGAAGCTCGGGCGACAGGGCCCAGTCATCCGCCTGCAGCGCATTGCCCACCACGAAGTTGAGCGCCGCGCGCTGATCGGTCGCCGCAATCGGGTCGAACGGCAGTTTGCCGCCTCCCTTGTGGGCACGTTCGGTCAGGGCACCACCGATGTTCTTGGTGGCCACGTTGGCACAAACGTACTTCTGGATGAGCAGCGTCTGCACGGCGGCGCGCAGCGGAACATAGTCTCCACCCTCGACCACCACGCGCTCCTCCAGCTTTCCGTTCTGGAGCAGATCGTCGCAGATCGCCATCCGCTCGGCGGCCCACATCATCGGGTTGTCCGAGAGGTCGTTGATGTTGCTGCGCGGATCCAGCGCCCCCATCGGGTACGTGTCTTCATCGGTACCGTAGAGATAGGACTTCTGGGTGCACTCCGCCGCGATGGCCTCCAGGTTCTTCTGCTGCTCCTCCGGCGTGTCACCATCCACCGGCATGTAGCCCCACTTGGCCGCCCACTCGTCGTAGGTACCGACGCCGGGCGTGTAGTAGTAGCCCTGCTTGGACGAATCCCGGGCCACGTTGGGCGTGGGATAGTCCATGACCGATCCGGTCATGCCGATCTGTTCGATGGTGGCCTTGTCGTTGAGCTTGTCGTACGGCGTTGAGCCGGAGCTCTTGAAGTTGTGGCGGAAACCGAGCGTGTGACCCACCTCGTGGGCCGCCACGAAGGTCAGCGCCTCGCCGATGTACTCCTGGGGCACGCCGTCGGCCGGATCCACCATGCCCGAACCCAGCAGAGCCACGCGCATGAACTGACCGCCGAGTTCCATGCAGTCGTTCATCGAGCAGAGCTGGTAGGGACGGTTCTGGAAATACGGCAGCGAACGGAACGCCTCTTCCTTCTGCCGCTCCTCGGGCGTCATCCACAACTGCTTGAGGTTCGGATCCACCTGCATCAGCGCGGCCTGCGGACCCGCGTAACGGCGGTACGCCTTGCCGAAGTTGTGAACGATGTTGTGCTCGAAGAGAATGTCGGCGTCGATGATCTCACCGGTGCGTGGGTCGACACGCGAGGGTCCGATGGCTCCGTAGGACACCTGGTCCGACGTGTTCCAGCGGATGGTGTTGTAGCGCGCATCGGCCGGATCGTACTCGGGGTCTTCCTCCGGTGTCGGCGCGCGTTTGCCCACGATGGCGTTCTTGAAACCGGCCGCTTCGAAGGCCCGGTTCCAGAACTCCACGCCGGCGATCATGAACGGAACGTACTCGTCGGGTACGGTGCGATCGATGTAGAACACGATCGGCTGTACCGGCTCGGAAAGCGCCGCGGCGGGATCCTTCTTCTCCAGCCTCCAGCGGTTGGCGTAGTGCGTGAAGAAGGTCTCCTGCTTCTCCTTGGTGAAATCCTTGAACGTGGTGGTGAAATACCCCACGCGGTCATCTGCGATACGCGGCATCATCGGCTCTTCCGGAAGCTGGCGAATGCTCCAGGCGATGCCGATCTGGATGTTGCGCGCATCCGGTACGCTGGGGAGATTCAGCTGTTCCACGCGGCCGGGCGAATAGGTCAGGCGCGTGTCGATCTCCGTGTTGGTCGGATAGTTCTTGAGGCTCTCGATGAAGTTCTTCTTCGCGTCCGGCCGCACCGGCTGGTTCAACGCGGCGCCGAGCCAGATGCTCATGCCAGCCGCGTCGGACAGGAAGTAATCGCGCACATCGATAACCACCACGTCGTCCTTCTCGGCCTTGATCGGGAAACTCTCCAGGATCGAGTTCGAAAAGGTCAGGGCCATCGCCCGCTCCAGCGGCTCGTTGTCGCCGGCGCGGAAGTTCGTGCTCAGACGGCGCATCTGGATGTGGTCCTCGCTGCGGTGGAAGTCGAACATGATGTCGTCCACCGGCAGGCCACCGTACACGAAGTCGGCGCCGATACCCTGCGACAGGGTCAGCAGCGCCAGGTACGGCTTGTCGAGTTGATCCTTGGAGAGGGTGAGAAGCATCTCTTCCTGCTTGGTGTAGATGGTAAGCAGGCCGTCTTGCTTCTTGTGCTCCTTGGTGATGACCTTGTTCCAGGGCTTGTACTTCGGCTCCGGGCCCTTCGGCGTCGGCTTGTCCAGTTTGCTATTCAGGTACGCCTCGTACGGGCGTTCCTTCCTCTTCTTCTTGACTTCACCCGTATCGCCGGAGTCCTCCGCTGCGATGGCCGCATCGAGGGATACCGTCGAGGGCTGCGAAAGGTCACTCGCCTGCGCGTTTCCGGCCATTACGACCAGGAAACAGAAAGCCGCGAGCAGCCCGAATTTCCGAAACATGCTTCTCTAACCTCCTGAATTGAAAGGCACCTGGGTGGGTTCAACAGAGCTATACGGGCCGGGGACCACAATCGTTCCAGCGCGGGGCCCAAAATCTCGTGCGGACTTTCTCACCGGGACCGGCCAGGACGGCCGGCCTGCCTCGCGCGACCGGCCGGGCAGAGGCAAGGGACCGGGCGCGACTCACCCGGGCCGATAATAGAGAGGCGGAGGAGCGGTTTCAATCCCCGAATGCCGGCCATTGAGACCTTGTTCCACGGGCCCGCCTCGAGCGCGTCGCGATCTCCCTGGACAGCGCCAGCCTCACTAGCGGCCCCGGCCACCACCGCCCGATCTCGCCGGGCGCGACTGCGACCGCTGCGCGGAGCGGTCGCGCGATTGCGAGGAGCGCTGCAGGTCCTGCGACGGGGCCTTGGCCGGTTGCTGCGCTGGCCTCGCGGCGGGCTGCGTCGAGGGCCTGGTGGCGGGTTTGGTGGCCGGCTGCGTCGAGGGCCTGGTGGCGGGCTTGGTGGCCGGCTGCGTCGAGGGCTTCGCGCCGCCGGTCGACTGCCATCCATTCTTCGTATTCTTCTGCCAGCCCTGGTCGGTCTGCCGGTACACGTTGCCGCTCTTGTCCGCGTAGACGTTGTTGGGGTTTTTCGCCGGCTGCGTGGCGGGCCGTTGAGCGGCGCTGCCCTTGGCCGGCTGCACGCCCGCCTGGTGGGTCCGGTAGGCATCGCGCGTGTAGGGTGTCGGTTTGCCGCCACCCGCCGCCTGTCCCGCGCGGTAACCGGCGGACCAGCCGTTGTTATAACCGTGCCCGTAGCCCTGGTTGTAGCCATGGTGGTACCCGTGGTGATAGCCGTGGTTGTACCCGTAGTGATATCCGCCCGGTCCCCAGTAACCGCCGTAGGTACTCACCCGGACGTTGAACCACCCGTAACTCACCCCGTAGGAGAATCCCCATCCCGTGTACGGATTGTAGTGTGCGCTGAAACCATACGTCACCGGCCGCGGGTAGTAGTAGTAGCCGTACCACGGCTGGTAGTAGTAGCCGGTGCCGTACACCACACAACCGCCGTACACGTAGGAACCGTAGTACGCCGGTGTGTATCCCACGTACACGACATCCGGCGTCGAATCGTAGACATACACGTACTTCACGTTGTAGACCGGCGACTCGGGCGGAATGTCCTGCACGGAAGCAGGCACGGAAGCGCACACGGACCACGGACCGGTCGCACTGGACGAAACGAACCAGACGGCGGCGTCGCAACAGTAATACTTGCCGTCGATGAGCAGCACCGACTTGTCGGTGTTCACCGCGTACGACATCTTCGTTCCCGAGATGGTCTCGAATTTCGGTTCGCCGTCGTAGGCGACTTCAACCGTGGCCGTCTTGCGGTCCACCGTGGCGGTCTGCGGGATCTGGTTGTCGAGCACCGCCTCTTCCGCCTCCACCGTCCCGGGCACACTGGAGCGGACGTTTCCCATGTCCGACCCCGCCGGGATCTGCGCGAAGTCTGCCGGGAGTTTCGATCCCGGCACGAATTCCCATTTGTTCGAGGAGAGGGATTTCGACGCGTACCAGCGGCCCGCGATCAGCGCGTAGTAGGTCTGCGAGTCGATGTCCATTACGACGTCGTCCTCGCTGTTCTTCAGATAGAGCAGCGAAGTGCCTTCGATGGCGGCAAAGTCCGGCTCGCCGTTGGTCTGGATGACCTCGGCCGGCGCGGTGCGCATGATCACCTCCGGGATGACGGGCTCGCCGCGCGCCACCCGGGCGGAATCGTCCGCGGCCTCAGCGGCCGCCTCTTCCGCCGGCGGCGCCGGCACCTGCTGGGCGGCGAGTGAGGTGACCTCCGCGGGTGGATCGCTGCGCATGGCCGTCCACGGGCCCATGATCTCGCGCGCCGAGTACCACGCCTCCGCACCCTTCAGGTAAAACAATCCGGTCACCGTGTCCTGCACGATGAAGAACGGCGTATTGAGCACGTACTTGAGCTTGGTGTTCTCGACATCGCGCAGCACGGGCTCGCCGTCTATCAGCACCAGCACGGTGGGCTTCCTGGAGAAGATGATCTCCGGCGGTGAGTTGTCGAGTTTGGCGCTCTTCTCCATCTGATCCTCGACGGCGGCCATGCTGGCCAGCAGTTGATCGTAAGAGAGTTCCAGCTCCCACTTTGGAATCTCCGCCTCCACGATTCTCTTGAATCTGTCGAGGTGCGCTTCGCTTGCATTGGGAAAACGGGCGTTGGTTACCGCCACGTCGAGCAGCGTCACCAAGTTGGCATCGCGATCGATGGAAACCCGCCCGGTGAACCACGTCGCGCCAAACACGGGCTCTTTCGCATCGGGCAGGGTGACGGAAACCGCCGATCTCGCCTTGAGGGTGACCTCGTCGAACGCCTCCAGCTGCGGCTGGTAGATGACGATCTTCCCCTCGGGCGCGTTGATCTCTCGCGGCCAGGTGGTCTCCGTGTCCTGGGCACGTGCCTGCGGCACCACCATGACGAGCGCGAGCGAAAGAAAGAGGAGCGGGCGGCGCAGAACGGCGATTGAACTCATGGGATCTCCATTGTACTCGAACGGGGGCAACAACCAGGGCCGATACCGGGACGGTAACGCACCGCACGCGGGCGCGCAAGGGCGGTGCATGCGACCGCACAATATGCTACGCTGGCGGCCCGTCCATCACTCGACAAGGAGAGCCCATGAAGAACGCACGGGCGATGGGTCCCGTCGCCATTTTGCTGATCGCCGCGCTGGCAGCCGCGCCGCGGTCCGCCACCGCCGCAAAACTCACGCTCGAGCAGGTAACGGGCGGCCACACCCTGCTGGCGCCGCTGCCCACACAGATCAAATGGCGCGGAAACGGCAAGGGGGTGTCGTTCATCCAGACCCTCCCCGCGGGCGAGGACGACACCCGGCAGAAGGCGTTGATGGTACGCGATGTCCCCTCGGGCCGTGAACACGTGCTGTGCATCGCCGACACCGTCGGCATTCCCGCCGACCTGCGCGAGGGCGACGACGACCGCTTCTCGATATCCTCCCACGAGTGGAATCCGGCCGGCGACCGCGTGGTGTTCACGTTTCGGGGCGACCTCTTCCTGCTCGACGCCGGCAACGGGCACATCGACCGGCTGACCGAGAGCGAAGGAGATGAGCAGGACGCCGTCTTCTCCCCCGACGGAACGATGATCGCCTACGCGCGCGGCAACGATCTCTACGCGATGGACGTCGACACGCGCACCGAGATCCGCCACACCACCACCGGCTGCGACACCATCTACAACGGCATACTCAACTGGGTCTACATGGAGGAGTTGTTCACGCGCGGCGACGTACGCGCGTTCTGGTGGTCGCCGGACGGGTCCCGCCTGGCGTTCCTGGAGATTCGCGACGGCAGCCCGCCGGTGTACCCCATCGTCGACCAGATCCCCACCCAGGCCACCTACACGCTGCAGCACTACCCCAAACCGGGTGATCCCAACCCGGTGGTGCGCGTCGGCATCGTGCCGGCCCGCGGTGGCGCCACCACCTGGGCCGACGTCGATACCGGCGACGACTCTTACATTGCGCGCGTGTACTGGGTGGGCGACGGGAGCGCGGTTGCCATCGAGAAGCTCAACCGCGCCCAGGATCACCTGCGGCTGCTCTTTGCCGAAGCCGGCAGCGGCCGCACCGACGTGGTGCTGGAGGAGTCCTCCTCCACGTGGATCAATGTCACCTACCTGAAGCACTACTACGAGAAGAAGCGCCAGTTCCTGTGGGGCTCGGAGCAGGACGGCCACATGCACCTGTACCTGCACAACGTCGACGGCAGCCTCATTCGGCAGGTCACGTCCGGTGACTGGGAGGTGGCGAGCCTGGTGGGGGTGGACGAGAAGAAGGGCCGCATCTGGTTCACCGGCAACCACGGCAGCGTGATCGAGAACCACCTGTACCGGGTGAACGAGAACGGAAAGGATCTCAAGCGGGTCTCGACCGAAGCAGGCACCCACCGCGTGACCATGGCGCCGGACAACCGCAACTACATCGACGCGTACTCATCGCACGAGCGCCCGACGCGCTACGCCGTCCACAACAGCGACGGCAAACTGCTGTTCGTGATCGGCGACCAGCTCACCGACGCGCTGACCGCCGCGAACATCCCGCCCCAGCAGTTCCTCACCATCCAGCACGAGGGGCGCACCTACCACTGCGCCATGCGCAGACCGCCGCAGATGGAGCCGGGGAAGAGGTACCCGGTGATCGTCTTCGTGTACGGCGGCCCCGGGTCGCAGGTGGTGCGCGATGCGTGGTCGCGCCAGGACCTGTGGCACGCGTACATGGCGGAGAACGGCTACATCGTCTTCAGCCTGGACAACCGCGGCTCCGCCGGGCGCGGTAAGGCATGGGAAGAGCCCCTGCTGAAACAGATGGGCGTCGTCGAGCTGGAGGACCAGCTGGCGGGAGTCGACTATCTCAAGTCGCTCTCGTTTGTTGACCCGGAGCGCATCGGGGTATGGGGGTGGAGCTACGGGGGGTACATGACGCTGCTGTCGCTCTTCAACGCCCCCGATGTGTTCCGCGCCGGCGTTTCGGTGGCGCCGGTGACGGACTGGCGCCTGTACGACTCCATTTACACCGAGCGCTACATGAAACTCCCCGGGGACAACGCGGCGGGCTACGACGCGTCGGCGCCGCTGACCCACGCCGACAAGCTGGAGGATCCGCTGCTGCTGATGCACGGCGACGCGGACGACAATGTCCACATGCAGAACTCCATTGTGCTGCTGCGCGCGTTGATCGACGCCGGCAAGGAGTTTGAGTTCATGCTCTACCCGCAGCGGGAACATTCCATCGCGGGGACCGCCGACCGCCTGCACCTGTACCGCAAGATGACGCTCTTCTTCGACCGGAATCTGAAGGGGATGGCCGGGGAGAGCGCAACGCAGGTTCCGTGAGCGGAGCGCGGACGCGCGCGGGAGTGAAAACGGAAAAGCCCGGCCGTTTGCATGATCGGCCGGGCTTTCCAAAACATCCAAGTGGTTGGTATCGATTCCCTCTCAGCAACGACTCACGCGGTTACTCGGAACCAGTGAAAGGCCCCCGCAAGGACCCGGGGAATACGTCCGCGTGATTTTTAAAAGAAACCTCCACTACCGTTTTGGATGCCTGTTTGCCCCTGTTCCAAAGGGTCCGGCGGACGGGAAGTACCAGAACCCGGCTCGCCGGCCAGGATGCACCATTGCATCCTGTATGCCACTACGACCGACGCTGTAACTTGTTGCATAAATGTTGTTTCGAGATTGGGTCGCGCCGGGACGGTGGAAGGACTTTTGACAAACTGTGAACTCTGTTTACAGTCAGGCGTGTGTTTCCGCCCCTCGGAGAGGGTAAATTGGGGCGAAACGGGCGTTTACCCCCGGGGTACAACCCGGGGTTCGTCATCCGGCCGGTTTGCGATATAATCAGCGACCTTGATTCTCCCGGTAGTCTCGGCCCTAGAAAGGAAACGTTTCCATGCAGATTCGCCGTATCGGCGCGGTCATCGCCGCCGCCGCGCTGCTCGCCAGCCTCGCCGCCTGTGGAAAGGACGAACAGGAGGCCGCCAAATTCGAACGCGCCGACCACGAGACCTTCGTGCGCGACATGTCGGAGATGTCGTCCTTTACGCTGAAAAACGGCGTCGTCGTGTATCTGCAGGAGGAACGAACCGCGGACCAGGTGGCGGTAGAGTTTCTCTACCAGGCTGGTTTCATGGACGAGCCCAGGGGCAAGGCACAGCTGTCCCACGTGGCCGAGCACCTCGCCGTCTACTGCGCCAGCGGCAGCTTCGGGGCCAACCAGTCCTACGAAGCGGTCACCACCCTCCGCGGTGGCATGCTCAGTGCCGAGGCGGTCTCTGACTTCTCACACATCGACTACATCGTGGAGGCGGATAACCTGGAACTTCCGATGCAGATCGAATCGCAGCGCATCGCCGGCATCTCGTGCGACGAAGCCACCCGCTCGAGAGAGATGGAGAAGGCCATGCGCGAACTCGACAACGTGATCTCCAACCCCAAGGGGTCGCTGGCCAAGTACGGGATGATGGCGCTCAACCAGGCCCTCTACTACGGCCAGACCTTCGTCCCCATCCGCGAGGGCGCAAAGCAGATCAGCGCCCGGGAGGCGGAGGCGTTCGTCCTCGACTACTTCCGCCCCGACGACATGGTCATCGTCATCATCGGAAACATGAAAAAAGCGGACGCCGAGGCCCTGGTGCGCAAGTACTTCGAGGGCATACCGGGCCGGCCGCAGCCGGAGTTGCCGCGCAAACCTGTGACGGGGAACGTACGCGCCCAGTGGGACATCGACGGACAGGCGCTGTACTTTGTGGCTGCGGGCCCCTACGATAGTTACCGGGATCGCCTGGTCCTGACCATGTTCGGTTCCTATCTTCACCAGGTACTGATGACAACAGAGGAAGTCTACCAGCCGTGCCGCTCGGTCTACGCGTCCAACCAGATCTACCGCGTGGACGACATTCCCTTCTTCGTGTTCGCGGAGCCGGCGCAGGGACACACCATCGACGACGTACAGCCGGTGATGCGGCACTACATCGAAGGCGCCGTCGCCAACCTGGACGATTCGCACGTGCTTTCGATCACAGCCAGCATGGTCAGCTTCGTCACGTCCACCGGACTCAAGGCCAACGTTCCTGATTACCCGATGCTGCATCACCAGGTCATCGGGCAGGAAGCGCTCAACGTGGGCATGAAGCACCTGCTGCGCGAGGGGCGCAGCGTGGACGAATTCGTTGCGGAGGTGAACTCGATCAGCGCGGACGAGTTTCGTGCCATCGTTCACAAGTACATCACCCCGTCCCGCATGCAGGAAATCCGCTTTACCAGCCGCGGCTGATCCGCGGCTGTGTGGCGCACAGCGATGACGGCCGCCGGGGACCCCGGCGGCCGTTTTTTGCTGTTCGCGCAGATTGTGCAAGATCCCCCCTTGACAACCGCCGTTTACTGGTTAGTTTATGTTTCGGGACCGATGAAGAGTCGCTTCGAGCAGTAGGCGCAACACAACTGACAACTTTCGAGGCGTTACGCGTGCCGCGATCCTTCGGGATCGTGGGGGCAAGGGTGTGCGCTTCGGCGCGAGTGTCCGGTGTGAAACCACCCGGAATCGCGCCTGGACCTCGCGTCGCAGCGCAGGCTTGGCGAAAGGAGGAAGTCAGAACCTCCGCAGGCGATCATCGAACCGCTGGAGTCAAGCGGATGCGCGCGGGCGGTCGTGGGTCATGGAGGACCGAACGTGTTGGGTCCGCGGTACGGCGGGACGGTACCGTGGGTTCCTCTTGGGGGAGGGGTCTACTTCTGGGAATCAGATTCGCGCGCCGGCTGCCGCGGCCCATTCGAGTCCGGATGAGGACTGTGCGGGCACCCGGGCCGGACGGCCGGCGCGCATCAGGCAGGCATCAATCGCCATGGTGTGGGAGAAGAAGGGTCACCGCTTTCGGTGGCCTTTTTTCTGCGTGCGCGTGTCATTCAATGTAGCCCATGGCGCGCAGCTTGGCGCGAATCTCGTCCAGGTCTTCCGGCGCCAGCTTGCCGCTTACGTTGAGACTGTCCAGCGGGTGGCGGATCCGCCCCCAGTCGATGCGCAGCCAGATTCGCTCGTGGAAGTAGTAAAGCACCATACGCACGCTGTGGAAAATGATGGTGATGACGGTCATCTCCTTCCAGTCCCGCGTGACCGCGTAGGCGATCCCACCCAGCAGAAAGATGCCAATGATGCGCCAGGTGAGCGATTTCACCATCGATCGCTTATGTGTTTCCATGCGTGTTGCCCTTCCCTCTCGGTAAACAAGAAGCGGCGCGCACCGATGGTGCGCGCCGACTCTCTGGGTAAACGGCCGGACTACCGGCCGGCTCACTCTTCGTTCTGGCTCCCGTCCTGCGGGATCGTGCCGGGGGCTATCATGCACTGCGCCCGTCCGACATTCTGCACCAGCCGGCGCAGGTAGATCATATCGTAGTCGCTCATGTAGTTCCCGTCCGGCGGCGTCACCTCCCCCTCGTCGGCGCCGAGCAGCCAGCGCGCGAGCACGACATCCGCCGCGCCCGGCATCGCCAGCATCGATGCCAGTGACATCGACGGTTCCGGTATATCCCACCGGATGAAACCACGCGGACCGTACTCGCGAATGGCAACCTCCTCGCCCTCGTCGAGGCCGATCTGCTCGCGCGCGTACGCGATGGCGTCTTGCAGGCCACCGATGCGGTCGATGAGCCCGTTGGACTTGGCCTCGACGCCGGTCCACACGCGGCCCTGCGCCAGTTCCTCCACCCGCTCGACGGGCATGCCGCGGTTCTTTGCCACCGCACCCACGAACCCACTGTACATCGACTTCATCCCCGTCAGTACCTTGTCCCGCTCCTCGTCGGTAACGGCGCGGTGCGGAATCGCCACCGGGAACAGCGGCGGGCGCAGCGAATAGAACAGATCGGCGTGTTTGCCCGCTTCCACGAAGTCGCCCTCCATGCCCACTTTCTCGCCGATGCCCTTGTCCCACACCCAGCCGGAGATCACGCCGATGGACCCGGTGATGGTGGTGGGCTGCGCAAAAATCTGGTCGGCGCACATCGACAGCCAGTAGCCGCCCGACGCCGCCACGTCACCCTGGGAAACAATAACCGGCTTCTTCTCCTTCAAACGCCGCAGCTGGCCCGCCACGACATCCGACGCCACCGGGCTGCCGCCCGGCGAGTCCACGCGCAGCACCACCGCCTTCACCCCGTCGTCCTGGCGCAGCCTGCGCAGCGTCTTTTCCAGTTCGCGCGCGCGGATGCCGGTGTCCATGGCGCACTCCCCGATGGCGTACACCACGGCGATCTCGGGAATTCCGCCCCACTGCTTGCTCGGGTAGTACTCGTCTGCGAGCTTGTCGGGTCCGACAAACGCCATCTTGCGGCGCTCGGTCTTGTTCACTGATTCTTTTAGCTCGTCCCAGCGACCCAGCTCGTCCACCAGGTTCTCGGCGAGCGCGCTCTGCCCGGTGAACAACACCTCGTCGTTGATCCAGCGATCCACCGTCTCCTCGCTCACACCCCTGCCGGCGGCGAGGCCTTCGCGCATGGTGGCGTAGTACTGGTCCACCAGCGCCTGGCGCTGCTCGCGGTCGGCCTCGCTCATCTCGTGGCGCACCAGCGATTCCATGGCGCTCTTGTACTTGAGGAAACGCCACTCCTCGATGCCGATACCGAGTTTCTCCGCCATGTTGGCCACAAAGGTGCGGCCCAGCACATAACCCGGCAACAGCGCCAGTCCCTCCGGGTCCATCACGATGTGGTCCGCCACGCTGGCCACGTAGTAGGTGGACATGCCGAACTCGTCGACGAACACCACCACGCGCTTTCCGACCGCGCGCAGTTCCTCGAGGCGATGCCGGATCTCCCACGCCTGCCCCCGCGAGAGCCGCGCGCCCGACAGGTTGAGGGCGACGCCCGCAACGCGATCGTCGCTACGCGCGCCGTCCAGCGCCGTCAGGACGTCGTGAAACGTCTGCCGCGAATCGAAGAAGCGGTAACGCGTGTACGGCGGCGAGCCCTTGATGCGCATGTTGAGGTAGCCGCTCTCTTCGAATATCGGGCTCAGCAGCGTCGAGCGCTCCGGATAGCCCAGCCGGATGCCCCAGTTGGTGAGGGCGAGGTCGCTGTTCTGGTCCCAACGCGGCATCCATGAGCCACGCGTCACGCCCTGGCCGAAACCGGCCCCGAAGGTGTACGCGAGCCCGATGGTGAAGCCGCGGTCTCCCTCGGCGTCGTCGTCGAAGTAGCGGCCCACGATCTTGAGCCCGGCCGGGATCTCGAGCATGGCGCCCGCGCTCCACGGACGGGTGTCGGTGCGATCTCCGTCGCGGTAGGCAAGCTCCATGTCACCGAAGACGGTGAGCCGGTCGTTGCCGAGCGGGCGGACGGCCGCGTCGAGCAACCACTGGTTCGCGGTGGATTCCGTGCTCAGGCTGGCGTTGCCGCCCACCGAGAAGAAGCGCCCGATGCGCGCGGCCAGGGCGAGCTGGAAAAACTTCTCACGCCCGTAGGAATCGGTGTCCCCGCCCGACCACGCATAGCCGATACCGGCGGTGAACATGCGCGTGCCTCCACCCAACCCGATACGGTAGTCGGTCACGCTGCGCTCGCCCTGCGGCATCTGATCCTTGGTGTGCACGAAACCAAACCCGAGGTTCTCCAAGCCGATGAAGGTTCCCCAGCGGCTTGCCTCGGAGAGGGCATCCGCGTCGAAGCTCGACCAGTAGAACTCGAATTCCCCGCCCGGCATCATCGGATAAACAGAAGGGTTCGCGTACCCGCCCACCGCCTCGGTGAACGCGGTGGGCCCGGTCAGGTTGAAATTGAGCTGTTCATAATAGGATGGAATGGCGCCAAAGGACGTGGCCCGGGCGGAATGCGCCCCCAGGCAGCCCACTGTCACGAGCGCGGCGGTCAGGCAATGTTTCAACATGATGACGGAGATGCTCCTTTCCAGAACGGCCGGACACCGAGCCGACATTCTAAACCGAGTTCGCCGGTTGATCAATGCAGGTTGAGTGCATGGGTGCACCCATCCTACAATGGGCGCAGAATGAGCAAAAGAGCGACCCCAGCCCCGGCCTCGACGCCTCCGTCCCGTGCACGCCAGGCGGTGTTCTATGCAATCATGGTCTGCCTTGCCGGCCTCGGCGCCCTGCTGGCCGCGGAGGTCATCCTGCGCGTGGTCTCGATCCCCGGTATTTCCTACCACGCGTTCTACTACGATTCCGTCACCGGCGGACGCAACTACCCCGGCGCGACCCTCATGTACCGCAATGATCGTGGCGAGGAAGTTCGCCGCCGCGCCAACGCGTGGGGGTTCCCGGACGTGGAGCACGCCCTGGCGCGTGAGCCGGGCGTCCTGCGCATCGGCTTCTTTGGCGATTCATACACCGAGGCCATGCAGGTCCCGCTGGAGGACACGTTCTTTCGCGTCGTCGGCCGGGAGCTGAACGCGCGCCTCGACGAAATGGCGGGCGCAACCAACCGTCACGACGAGCCGGTCGAACGGGTCGAGACGATCTGTTTCGGAATGTCCGGCCGCGGCACGCTGCAGTCGTGGCTCGAATGCCAGCAGTGGATGGACCGGGCCGAGCTCGACTATGTGGTCTATGTCTTCGTGGAGAACGATCCCATGGATCAGATCCAGGCGCTCAAGGAGAGTGACATCGTTCCTTACCCGGTGCTCTCCGCGGATACGTTCGTGGTGGACCGCTCCTTCCACGAGCGGTATGGGTACAAGGAAAGTGCCGTTCACCGCGCGGGGCAGTACCTCAAGGCCCACTCGCTCGTGATCAGCACGCTGGAGGGCCGTTTGAAGCTGCTGAAGCGCTTCGGGATCAAACGCCGGGTAACCGAGGCCGAGCGCGTGGGCGCGGTGGGGCACGGCGGCGCCGCGGGCATGGCGCCGTCCACGTGGCCGGATTCGCTGGTTACGGAGGGAGAGCTGCTGCTGGAGCGCGTCCTCGGCCGCTGGGCACGGGATGTGGGGCGTGGTGGCCGTCGCTTCGTGGTGCTGCGCGTGCCGCGCGAGGAAGTCCTGCTGGAACCATTGGAGGGGCAGGATTCGTGGGCGCCCGCACTGCACGCCTTCTGTGCGCGCGAACACATTCCGCTGGTGGATCCCACGCCCTACCTGGCCGAACGGGAGCGCGCCGGCCACGAGATGTACTACGATCATTTCACACGCGAGGGGCACGAAGCCTTCGCCGAGGCATTCGTCGCGTTCCTGATTGCGTCCGAATGCGCACACCACACCACCCCCTTGCCGGAGGAAAACCCGTGAAACTCTCGTTCTACGGAGCCGCCGAAACCGTCACCGGGTCCAAGTACCTGTTCGAGAACGGAAGCAAGAAGATCCTGGTGGACTGCGGCCTGTTCCAGGGACTCAAGAAGCTGCGCCTGCGCAACTGGGACGAACCACCCTTCGACGTGGCTGAAATCGACGCCGTGGTCCTGACCCACGCCCATATTGATCACAGCGGCTATCTGCCAGTATTGATGAAGAAGGGATATAAGGGCCCGGTGTACTGCACCTCGGGTACTCGCGACCTGTGCAGTATCCTGCTGCCGGACTCGGGACACCTGCAGGAAGAGGAAGCCCGCTTCCTCACCAAGCACAAGTACTCGCGCCACGACCCCGCGCTCCCGCTCTACACACGCGAGGACGCCGAGCAATGCCTGAAGCAGCTGCACGTGGTCGACTTCGACACCGACTTCGATCTCGGTCACGGGCTGACCTTCCGTTACACCCGCGCCGGACACATCCTCGGGTCGGCGTGGGTGACGTTCATGCAGGATGGCTACCGGGTGGTGTTCTCCGGCGACGTCGGCCGCCAACACGACGTGCTGATGAAGCCGCCCATCGGGATCGAACACGCGGACGTGCTCATCTGCGAGTCCACCTATGGCAACCGCCGCCACCCGGACACCAACCCCGGCATCGAGCTGCGCGATGTGATCCGGCGCACGGTTAAGCGCGGCGGCACGCTGGTTATCCCCGCCTTCGCGGTGGGACGCACGCAATCCCTGTTGTATCTGATATCGGAACTGGACAAGGCCGGCGAGATTCCGGACGTGCCCATCTACCTGAACAGCCCGATGGCCATCGACGCCACCGAGATCTACTGCGACCACGCCGGCGAGCACCGGCTAAACGACAAGCAATGTGGCGAGATGTCGCGCGTTGCGGAGTTCGTTCGCAGCGAAGAGGGGTCGCGGGCGCTCAACACCAACGACGGCCCCGCCATCATCATCGCCGGCAGCGGCATGGCCACCGGCGGACGCGTGGTGCACCACCTGCGCATGCTGCTGCCCGATCCCATCAACACGGTGCTGCTGGCCGGTTTCCAGGCCCCGGGCACGCGCGGAGAAGCGCTGCGCCAGCGCGTCGATTCGGTGAAGATCTTCGGGGAGTACATTCCCGTGCGGGCGGAAGTCGTGGAACTACACGCCATGTCCGCGCACGCGGACTACGTGGAATTGATCGAGTGGCTGAAATCGGTGAAGGCCGCGCCCAAACGCGTCTTCATCACGCATGGCGAAGTAAACGCGGCGGACGCGTTTCGTTCCCACCTGGATCAGAACTTCGGCTGGGACGCGGAGATCCCCGAGTACAGGGAAATCGTCCTTCTCAAGTAGGACCTGAGCGGAGGAGCGGTGTCGCACACGCCCCTCCGCTCGATGAGAGTGCGCTACACGTAGCTCTGGTAAACCGGTTCGAACACGTGCTCGCGGATGAACGCCTCCATGTCGCGCGGCAGCGACACCGTGGCCAACTTTCGCTCGAAGGCCACGCCGGCCACGGCCGCCGCGATCTTCACCGACACGCCGCGGATCGCCGACAGTGGCGGGAAGAGCAGTCCGTCGGCAAGCGCCTGATCCGAGACCTGTTTCGCCAGCGTACGCGCCGCCACCGCGAACATCTCGTTGGTCACCCGTGACGTGCGGCTGGCGATGATACCCAGAGCGATCCCCGGGAACACGTAGGCGTTGTTGGCCTGCCCGGGGACGAAATGGTTGCCGTTCATCAGCACCGGTCGGAACGGACTGCCGCTCGCGAACAGCGCGCGCCCGCCCGTCCAACGGTAGGCCTCTTCCGCCGTGCACTCCGAGTTGGCGGTCGGATTGGACAGCGCGAAGATGATGGGGCGCTCGTTGAGCGCGGCCATGGCCTCCAGCACGTCGCGCGTGAACGTCGCCGCCCGTCCGCTCACACCGATGAGCGCGGTGGGCTTGAGCGCGCGAATCGCGCTCAGCAAGTCCGGTGCGCCGGTGGCATCGTGCGCGTAGGGGAGCTTGTGCGATACCAGGTCGTTGCGGCTCTTCACCACCAACCCCTTGGAGTCCACCAGCCAGCACTGCCTGCGCGCCTCGTCCTGCGGCACTCCCTGATCCACCAGCGCCGACACGATGAGGTCCGCGATACCCACGCCCGCCTCGCCGGCACCCAGGAAGAGGAACCGCTGTTTCTTCAGCTCACCCTTGTTGATGCGCAGCGCCGAGTAGATGCCGGCCAGCGTCACCGCCGACGTGCCCTGGATGTCGTCATTGAACGTGCACACGCGGTCACGGTACTTCTCCAGTATCCTGAAGGCGTTCTGGTTGCCGAAATCCTCGAACTGGATCAGCACCCCTGGCCAGCGTTCGTTGGCGGCGGTCACGAATTCCTCGACGAGGGCATCGTAATCCGCTCCCCGCACGCGCCGCCGGCGCAGGCCCATGTACAGCGCGTCTTCCAGCAGGCTGGTGTTCTCGGTGCCCACGTCCAGCGTCACCGGCAGCGTCAGCGCCGGGTGCACGCCCGCGCACGCGGTATACAGTGAAAGCTTGCCGATGGGAATGCCCATGCCGTTGGCGCCCAGGTCGCCCAGTCCCAGGATGCGCTCGCCGTCGGTAACCACGATGGCACGCACATCGGCCTGCGGCCAGTTGGCGAGCACGTCACGCACGCGCCCGTGGTCCTCGATACCCACGTACAGCCCGCGCGCCCGGCGGAAGATATGCCCGTACTTCTGGCACGCCAGCCCCACGATGGGCGTGTAGATGATGGGCATCAATTCCTCCATGTTGTCCACGACCACGCGGTAGAACAGGGTCTCGTTGCGATCGAGCAGGCTGGCAAGAAAGATGTGGCGCTCGAGATCGTTGGGCTTTTCGCGGTAGTTGGACGTCACCCGGATGACCTGCTCATCCATGGTGGTGGGCCGGGGCGGCAACAGGCCGTGCAGGCCGAGCGCGTCGCGCTCCTCTTCGGTGAACGCCGTGCCCTTGTTGAGCAGTGGGTTGTGCAGAAGATCGGCGCCGTGCGGAAAGTTGTGCGTCCGCGTCCGTGCGCTGGTCGATCGCTTAGTCATGATACTGGCTCCTATTGCGGCCGGATGTTCTGATTCATTCTGAAGAAGTTTTCTGGATCGTACTTTCTCTTCAACTTCACCAGCTTGTCCCACACGTCCTTCGGGTACGCATCGCGTACCCGCGCCTCACCCTCGTCGCTGATGAAATTCACATACACGCCATGCGCGAAAGGCTTGGTGACCTCCCAGATGTCACGCGCCCAGCTCGTGCACTTGGCGTCATCGCTTGCATCGGCCCAGCGTCCGTGCACGTTCATGATGAACCTGGGCGTGCGGAACGCGTACGGGGTGGCCGCGGCGGGCACGCGCGACGGCGCCCCGCCCATATGCGTCAGCAGCACCTCGCAACTGGGCGTGGGGGCGCGCTGCATCTGTTCCAGGACCACGTCGATGCACCCGTCCGCAAGATCCTCGATGTGGTGCGACTTCCAGTAATTGCGCGCACCGTGTGCGTTGAGCGCGTCGAAGGCGGCCTGCCATTCCACCCACGGCGTCATGCCCGCGTGTTCTCCGTAGGCGGTTTCCTTCCAGCGCAGGTCCTTGAGCAGGCGCTTGCCCGCAGCCTGACTCCCGAGGTGGACGAAGGGCACCACCACCACCAGCCGGCCGTGCACCTTGGCGGGCAGGAACGGAAGCGCCGGCGCGCGGCGCAGCACCGCCCAAACCGTGGTTTCGTCGGGAAGCGTGGCCAGGTAGTCGCGGTGGAACTGCAGGTATTCCCGGGCGGTGTCCATGGGGTGCACCAGCAGTCCGGTGAACACTTCCGGACCCACGCGCGCGCATTTGAACAGGAACGACGTCACCACGCCGAAGTTTCCCCCGCCCCCGCGAATGGCCCAGAACAGGTCGGGGTTTTCCTTTGCGCTCGCGGTCACCGCGCTGCCGTCGGCCAGCACCACTTCCGCCGAGAGCAGGTTGTCGACCGTGAGGCCGTACTTGCGCGAGATCCAGCCGAAACCGCCACCCAGGGTCAGGCCCGACACCCCGGTGTGGGAGACGATACCCCCCGGAACCGCCAGGCCGTAGCGCTGCGTCTCGTGGTCGAGGTCGCCGAACAGGCATCCCGCGCCCACGCGTGCGGTCTTCTTCTTTACATCCACGTGCACCCAGCGCATGGGAGTGAGGTCGATCACCACGCCGCCATCGCACACCGCGTTGCCGGCCACATTGTGGCCGCCGCCCTTCACCGCCACCGGCGCGCCGTGTTCGCGGGCCAGGTTGATGGCCAGGATGACGTCGTGGATCCCGACGCAGCGGGCGATCAGCGCGGGACGCCGGTCGATCATGCCGTTCCAGATGCTGCGCGCGTCGTTGTACTGTGGATCTCCGGGCTGAATGAGGTCGCCCCGGAACCTCGTCTTCCATGTGTCGATCACGCTGCTCGTGAGGGGTGCGGCCATACGTCGAGCATCCTTTCCGTAAGTTACCCGGTCAACTTTCCCGTTGGATCAGGGCGCCAAGAATGAAGCATGCGCATGTAGTTGGCGCGCTCAAAGGCGGCCGGTTCCGCGCAGTTCTTCTGGCTCATGCTACCCCGCATCTGGCGGACGGATTCGTACGCGTGGTCTTCCATCCACTGCGCCGTCTCCACCAGCAGGTCGCGGGCGGCGCCCACGCCGTTGCGCAGCAGCGCCGATGTCACCATGGTGACATTGGCGCCGGCCATGACGCCCTTGATCACGTCTTCGGCGGTATGTACGCCGCTCGTGATCCCCAGATCCAATTCCACCCTACCATACAGAATGGCCACCCAGCGAAGCGGAAGTCGCAGCTCATTGGAGTTGGAAAGCACCAGGTGTGGTGTCACCGCCAGCGCCTCCAGGTCGAAATCGGGCTGATAGAAGCGATTGAACAGCACCAGGCCGTCGGCGCCCGCCCCTTCCAGCCGGCGCGCCATGTTGGCCATGGCGCTGAAGAACGGCCCCACCTTGACCGCGAGGGGTACGGTGACCTCGGCGCGCACCGCCTTCACCGTATCGATCACCATCTGCTCAACCTCGCCGCCGCCCATGGCCGGGTCGGTGGCAATCATGTAGATGTTCAATTCGATGGCGTGCGCGCCCGCATCCTGCATGAGGCGCGCGTACTCAACCCAGCCGCCGCGCGAAACGCCGTTGAGGCTGCCGATGATGGGGATGTCGAGTTCGCGGCGGGCGCGGTGGATCTTCTCCAGGTATTCGTCCGGACCGACACGATAAGACGACATCTCCGGAAAGTACGACGACGCCTCGGTGAAACTGTGCGCACCGGTGTTGAGGTAGTGGTCGATCTCGTGGCTCTCGTGCTGGATCTGCTCCTCGAACAGCGAGTACATCACGATGGCCGACACCCCCGCGTCTTCCAGCTCTTTCATGGATTCGAGCGAATTGGAAAGCGGGGAGGCCGAATGGACCAGCGGGTTCTTGAGTTCCAGACCGAGCCAGTGCGTGGTGAGATCGATCATTTTGCGGCCTCCGGGGTTTCATCAGTGCCGGGTTTGTTGAAGGCGGCGCGCTGCAGACGTTTCCATCGCTCGTCCACGTTCGCCTGCGCGCCCTTCAGCAGGAGTGCGGCGTGCTCCGGGTTGGAGCGCAGCAACATGCGGTAGCGGCTCTCATTGTAGATGTAGTCCTTCAGCTTGATCTTGGGCGGCGCGCTGTCCAGTTGCAGCGGGTTCCTGCCCTGCGCCGCCAGCCGCGGATCGAAGCGGTACAGCGGCCAGTAGCCGCTCTCGCTGGCCAGCTTCTGCTGGGTGAGCCCGTTGGCCATGTCGATGCCGTGGGCGATGCAGTGGCTGTATGCAATGATGAGCGACGGCCCCGGGTAGCTCTCCGCCTCCACCAGCGCGCGCAGCGTCTGCTGGTCGGACGCGCCCATGGCGATCTGCGCCACGTACACGTGGCCGTACGACATAGCGATGGCACCGATGTCCTTCTTGGGGGTGGCCTTGCCACCGCTGGCGAACTTCGCCACCGCACCCATGGGTGTTGCCTTGGATGACTGGCCGCCGGTGTTCGAGTACACCTCGGTGTCGAGCACCAGCAGGTTCACGTTGCGCCCGCCGGCGAGCACGTGGTCCAGCCCGCCGAAGCCGATGTCATACGCCCAGCCGTCACCACCCACGATCCATACGCTCTTGCGCACCAGCGCGTCCGCCACCGCGAGCAGGTCTTTTGACCACGCAGTACCCAGGGGGCGCAACTGCGCCTTGAGTTCGGCCACGCGGTGGCGCTGTGCCGCAATCGCGTCCTCGTTGACCTGCTCGGCCTCGAGGATGGCGCCGGCCAGCTCGGGGGCCACGTCGCCGCGGTGCGCGCGCAGCAGCGATTGCGCCAGCGCCTGCTGCGCGTCGAGCGCCTCCCGCATCCCCAGGCCGAACTCGGCGTTGTCTTCGAACAGCGAGTTGCTCCACGCGGGCCCGCGCCCGTCGCCGTTGGCGGTCCAGGGCGTGGTGGGCAGGTTGCCGCCGTAGATGGACGAGCATCCAGTGGCGTTGGCCACCAGCACGCGATCCCCGAAGAGCTGCGTCATCAGGCGCAGATACGGGGTCTCGCCGCAACCGGCGCACGCGCTCGAAAACTCGAACAGCGGGGTCTTGAGTTGTACGTCCTTGACCTTGGAGTAGCCCAGGCTCTGAGCCTCCGCACTTCCGGCGCTGAACACCTCGGGCAGCGCAAGGAAGAAGTCCCAGTGCGCCGTATGATCGGCGCCGATGGATTCGCGCGGGTGCATGTTGATGGCCTTGCGCGCCACGTTGCTCTTGTCGCGCGCGGGGCATATCTCCACGCAGAGCCGGCAGCCGGTGCAGTCGTCCGCGGACACCTGCAGCGTGTAGTGCTGTCCGGAGAGTTCACGCCAGCGCGCGGCTTCATGCTGGAAGCCCTGCGGCGCCCCGGCGTACGCGGCTTCCGGCGCCACCTTGCCGCGGATCACCGAATGCGGGCACACCATGACGCACTTGCCGCACTGGATGCACAGGTCGGGCTCCCACACCGGCACCTCCAGCGCGATGTTGCGCTTCTCGATGGCGGTGGTCCCGGTGGGGTAGGTCCCATCGGCCGGGAACGCGCTCACCGGCAACGAGTCCCCGTCGCCCGCGAGCAGGCGCTGCACGAAACCCTCCGCGCTTCGCCGGGTACCACCGGCGGGCGCGGGCGCCCCGGCCGGCACCTTCAGTTCGTGCAGGTGCGCAATGGAGGCGTCCACCATGGCGTGGTTGGCGCGCACCACTGCTTCGCCGCGCTTGCCGTAGGTCTTGGTGATGGCGTCCTTGATGCGCGCAATCGCGTCGTCGCGTTCCAGCACGCCGGAGAGCGCAAAGAACGCCGTCTGCATGATGGTGTTGATGCGCACGCCCATGTTGTTCTCACGCGCAAGCGCATAGGCGTCGATGGCGTACACCTTGAGCTTCTTCTCGATGATCTCCCTGCGCACCTGTTCCGGAATGTGCTCCCACACCTGTTCGGTCGGGTACGGCGCGTTGAGCAGCAGCACGGCACCGTCACGCGCCAGATCCAGCACGTCGTAGCGATCCAGGAAACCATACTGGTGCACGGCCACGAAGTCCGCCTTCTCGATGAGATACGGACTGCGGATGGGGTTGGGCCCGAAGCGCAGGTGCGACACCGTGCGCGCACCCGCCTTCTTGGAGTCGTAGACGAAGTACCCCTGCACGAAGCGGTCGGTTTCCTCGCCGATGATCTTGATGGAGTTCTTGTTGGCGCCGACGGTGCCGTCGGAACCGAGTCCCCAGAACACCGCGCGCACCACACCCTGCGGCTCGATCCAGAACGATGGGTCCCATTCGAGGCTGGTGTGACTGACATCGTCGCTGATGCCAACGGTGAAGTGGTTCCTGGGCTGCTTCTGCGCCAGATTGTCGAGCACCGCCTTCACCATGGCGGGCGTGAACTCCTTGGAGGAGAGTCCATAGCGCCCGCCCACCACGCGCGGCTGATGCTTGAAGTGTGGAGACTGCGACTGCGTATCCTCGCACACCGCGGTTATGACATCCTGATACAGCGGTTCACCCGCACCCCCCGGTTCCTTGGTGCGGTCCAGCACGGCGATGGTTTTCACGGTGGCGGGCAACGCGCCCATCAGATGCGCGGCGGAGAAGGGCCTGAACAGGCGCACCTTGATGGCACCCACCTTCTCGCCCGTTGCAGCCAGGTGCTCCACGGTTTCCCCGATGGTCTCTACCCCTGAACCCATGGCGATGACCACGCGATCCGCGTCGGGCGCACCCACATAGTCGAACAGGTGGTAGGGGCGTCCGGTGCGCGCGGCCAGCGCGTCCATCGCGCGCTGCACCGCCTCCGGCACGGCGGCGTAGAAAGGATTGGCCGCCTCGCGCGCCTGGAAGAACGTGTCCGGATTGTGCGCGGTGCCGCGGATCACGGGGTGATCCGGCGAGAGCGCCCGTCCGCGATGGGCATGGATTGCCACGGGCGAAAGCAGGGCGCGGATGTCATCGTCGGAGAGCACGTCGACCTTCTGGATCTCGTGCGAGGTACGGAACCCGTCGAACGCATGCAGGAATGGCACGCGCGATTCCAGCGTGGCCGCGTGCGCCACCAGCGCCAGGTCCATCACTTCCTGTACATTGGCCGAGAACAGCATGGCAAAGCCCGTCTGCCGCGCCGCCATCACGTCGCTGTGATCGCCAAAGATGGAGAGGGCGTGGGTGGCCACCGATCGCGCGGCAATGTGGAACACGGTGCACGTGAGCTCGCCGGCGATCTTGTACATGTTGGGGATCATGAGCAGCAGGCCCTGGCTGGCGGTGAAGGTGGTGGTCAGCGCGCCTGCCTGCAGGGCACCGTGCACGGCTCCCGCCGCACCGCCCTCGCTCTGCATCTGGATTACGCGGGGGATGCCGCCGAACACGTTGGGGATCTCGCGCGATGCCCATTCGTCGGCCAGTTCACCCATGGTGGATGACGGCGTGATGGGATAGATGGCAATGACCTCGCTCGCGCGATACGCAACATGCGCGGCGGCGTCATTGCCGTCGAGACAACGCAGGGGCCGGGTTCCCTTTGGTGTGACGGGCCGGTCGGCCTGGTTGGCGGGGTGTTTCTCTCCTGTGGCGCGCCCCTTCGCGCGCCGCTGCGTGGCCTGCGGCATATGCGAATCCTTCTCTATTGCTGTGTATGCCTGTCGGCATGGGCGGAGATATTCCGCCGTCTGCAGTTTAGGTTAATAGTTACCCGCGGGCAATCTATTTTTCGGATAGTTTTGTCCGAAATAGACTTAGCGGGTCCTTTTTTGATCCCCCGCGGGTCGAAACGGCGCACATAGTGGTGAGGGGCAAGACTGTTCACGGGCCCATTGACGCAACTGACGTATTGAGTTACAATTACGGGGTATTCAATCGGCTCGCGTCGCGGACCGCCTCACCACGGTCCCCGTCCCTCCGTAGAAACCCGTTCCCGGCTGCACGGAGGTGTCCCATGTCGAATCGCCGTTCGCGGTGGACCCACGCCGCGCTCATCTGCGCCCTCCTTCTGATTCCCTCCGCGGGCAACGCGGGTTGGCTTGCCAACGGCATCCCGGTGGTCGCCCTTGCCGGTGACCAGTCGGCGTCGCACGCGGTTTCCGACGGGTCCGGCGGCGCCTTCATCGTCTGGCAGGATGCGCGCGGTGTCGATGCCGACATCTACATCCAGCACCTCGACCGCAACGGCAACGCGTTGTGGACGCCGGATGGCGTTCTGGTGTGCGGCGCGACCGGCAACCAGTCCAGGCCGCACGTGGCGCCGGATGGCGCGGGCGGCGCCATCGTCACCTGGGACGACCTGCGTATCATCGACAGCCACATATACGCGCGCCGCGTGGACGCAAGTGGAACACCGCTGTGGACGCCGGACGGCAACGCCGTCTGCACCGCGCCCGGGTACCACGCCGGCAACCAGATTCTTTCCGACGGCGCCGGCGGTGCGTTCATCACCTGGAACTTCGGCTTCGGCGGTTCCACCGACATCTACATGCAGCGTATCGATTCCGGCGGCAACGACCTGTGGACGACCAACGGCGTGGTGGTATCGGCCGAGGCGAACTACCAGTACAACCCGCGCCTGGCCAGCGACGACGCCGGCGGCGTCGTGCTGGCCTGGGGTGACAATCGCGACGGCACCTGGCGCATCTACGGTGGTCACGTGAATGCCGGCGGCAGTCAGTTGTGGATGCTGAACGGCACTCCGTTGAGCGGTGGTACGGTGAGCGCCACCCTGCCCACGCTCAATGTCGACCGCGACGGCACCGGCGGCATGATCGTGGGATGGAAGACGGGTGGCGGTGCCGGGGTGCAGCGCGCTTCCGCCGGCGGCGTTCCGCAGTGGCAGACGACGGGCATCCCGATCTCGGCGCTGAATGCACCCGCGGTCGCCGGAGATGGTGCCGGGGGTGCGTTCGTCGTGTGGGACAGCGGCCCGACCGCGGATGCCGACGTACACGCGCAGCGTTTCACCGCCGCGGGCGACATCGTGTGGGTACCGAACGGCATCGTGCTCGCCGCGACAACCGGCAGCCAGAATACGCCGCTGGTGGCGTTGGATGGCATCGGCGGCGTGGTGGCCACGTGGAGCGACACGCGCAACGGCGGCTTTCCGCAGTTGTTTGCACAGCGCGTGGACATCCAGACGGCCCAGCCCTCCTGGGCCACCAACGGTGTCCCCGTGTCCCTGACGCCCTCGTTGCGGACGGTCAGAGCGCTGCTGGTGGCCGACGGGGCGGGCATGATTTCCCTGTGGGACGACGGCGACGTCTCCGCACAACGCTTCCACTCGCTCACCGGCGCGTACGGTGCGCCGGACGCGCTCCTTGCCGGCGTGACCGATGTTCCGGGAGACGAGGGCGGCTTTGTGCAGGTGGACTGGGACGCGAGCGACCGCGACAACATCCCCATGAACCTCGTCACCTACTACTCACTGTGGCGCGCCACCGACTTCGTCCCAGCCGGTGCGGCGTGGCAGGTGCCGGCCGGGTTCGATAACGCGCGCGTGAAGTCCCGGGGAGATGTAGCGGCGGACTTTCAAGGTGTTGCGCGCTACATTGAAACCACTCCCGCGGGCACCTACTACTGGGAATGGGTGGGAAACACCACCGCGTTTCAGTGGCCTTCCTACTCGGCCAATGCCCCCACGCGTCAGGATGCCACCGCGGGCGATCCCGCGCTGCACTACTTCCAGGTGCTTGCGCACACAACCAATGCCTTCGTCTTCTGGGAGTCCGACGTGGTCACCGGCAGCTCCACCGACGATCTCGCGCCCGCGGCGCCGCTGTCGCTGACCGCCGTGCGCGACGGCAGCAATGTGGACCTGCAGTGGTCGCCATCGGGACAGAACGAGCCGGACCTGGAGGACTACGCGATCTATCGTTCGGACCTGCCCGGTGTGGCCGTGGACCCGCTCAACTTCGTGGGGTCCACCACCAACCTGACCTTCACCGATACCGGCGTGCCGCTCAGCGCGCTCTACTATGTGGTGGTCGCGCGCGATGTGCACGACAACGAGAGTGTACCGAGCAACGAGGCCATGACCGCCACCCCCACCGGCATAAATACGCCGGCCATCGGTGCCTTGACGGTGCGCCCCAACACGCCCAATCCGTTCAATGCATCGACGCGTTTCAGCGTGGGGCTGCCCGGGCGTAGCGCCGCCACCATCGAGGTGTTCGACGTGGCCGGGCAGCGCGTCTCACTGCAGCGCGTGGCGCAGTTCGACGCGGGGTGGAACGAAATCAGCTTCGACGGCCGCGGCGACAACGGGCGGCCGCTCCCCAGCGGCGTCTACTTCTGGCGCGTGACGGCCGGATCCGAAAGCCGGGTCCGCAAGATCGTCCTGCAACGCTGACGGGAACAAGGTGACACGCATGAAACGATCGATCTTGATCCTCATCGCACTGATTTCGCTCAACGCCGCATCGGCCTCCGCCGACTGGCCCCTCTACGGCGCGCATCCGCTGGGCAGCGGCGATGACCTCATGCCGTTCGTGGTGCCGGATGGAAACGGTGGCGCCTTCCTGGTGGGAAACAACCCGGGCGACGCAGTCATCGTGCAACGCATCAACGGCGACGGAACGCCCGCGTGGGCCGGCGCCGTGGTGGGTACGGCGGACTACGGCAAGTACATCTCGGACGTGGTCGCCGACGGTGCTGGCGGCGTCATCGTGGGATACACCATCACCAACAACGACGGCTACGCCCAGCGGGTGAGCGCCGGCGGTCAGAAGCTGTGGGCCAACGGCATCAAGATGTACGACGCGTGCTGCGCGGGGCCGGCCCTGGTTGCAACGGGGGACGGCGGCGCGGTGGCGTTTTTCCAGTTCGCGTCCTTCATCGGCTTCCAGCGCATCGGGCCGGCCGGCGCACCCCTGTACCCGCAGAGCGGGCACCCGGTGGCCGCCACCACCGTCAACCAGTTCACCCCGGACCTCCGCGCCATCGGCGACGCCATGGGCGGATACATCGTGATGTGGAAGTACCAGGACGCGAACGACGGCATCGACGACTGGCACGCGCAGCGCGTGGATGCGAACGGCAACGCGTTGTGGGGACCGAACGGTGTGGTCGTGAACGACTATCCGGTGCTGAAGGAAGACCCGGACATTGCGCCCGATGGCACCGGCGGCTTCGTCGCGGTATGGAGCGACGGACGCAACCCGTACCTGAACATCTACGCCCAACGCATCGACGCCTCCGGCAACCGCATGTGGGCCACGAACGGAGTCGGAATCGCACCCGTGTCCGGGAACCAGCGGGTACCACGCGTCCTGCGCGAAACCAGCAACCCCACCTGGCTGGTGGCGTGGCGGGACATTCGCGTCCCGGGCGGAGGAACCTACGCCCAGCGCATCAATATTAACGGCGGTGGTGTGTGGCCGGCGGGCGGGGTGCGCATGATCTCGGCTGCGTCGTTCTTCGACGTCGTGCTCGACGAAAGCGGTGGCTCGCTGTTTGCCGCCAAGGTCTCGGTGGCGGGCAAGGTGGAGTTGCGCATGCAACGTTTCAACCAGTACGGCACCTCGGTGTGGGGCGCGGACAAGACAGTGGTGAGCCAGGTGGTGAGTTCCGTCTCCGCCACCGGCGTGGGCCTGGTGGACGGCAACCACGTCTTCGCGTGCGCACCCGGCGTGGGCGGCGTCGTGCAACGCGTGGAACTCACACACGGCGAGCCCGGACGGCCGGAGCCGGACGGTGTGGTGGCGGCGGACAACCCCCAGGACCAGGGCGGCGCCGTGCTCGTGCAGTGGAACGCCAGCCAGCTCGACGCGCGCCCCAACACGCGCATCACCTCCTACACCGTGTACCGGGCGCCCGCGGGAACCGGGTCGTGGGTGCCGGCCGGGTCGCAGCCGGCGCGCTACTCGCCGAGTTACAGCCTGCTCCTCACGACGCCCGAGGACAACACGCCGTATGACTGGCGCGTGCGTGCGCTCACCTCGAATCTGAATGTATTCTGGGAATCCGAGGTCGTCACGGCCGCGTCCAGCGCACCGGTGGCGTCGGGCATCACCCCGCCCGCGCTCTCACGCCTCACCCTGGGCGCCAACGTCCCCAATCCGTTCGGCGCCAGCACCGCGCTGCGCGTCGGTCTGCCGGTTGCCGGGACCGCCAACGTTGACGTCTTCGACGTGGCCGGGCGGCGGGTGGCGGCTCGGCGCGTGGACGGCCTCAACGCGGGCTGGAATACCATCGACTTCGACGGCCGCGACGACGACGGCCGCCGGCTCGCGAGCGGCGTGTACATCGTGCGCGTGCGCGCGGCGGGTCAGACGGCCACGCACAAGTTTGTGATTCAGCGCTGAAGCGGGATTATGCGAGAAAAGAAAGACGACACCGGTGGGACGTAGGGTGGCTTCGTTACCGGTGCCGTCATTCTGTTGGCCGCTTTGATCGCCAGACGTCCGAGAAGGGGACGTCTGAAGGCGATGTCGGCCACTTCGCTAGGACACTTGCCACTAAGCAGTATGCGTGCATCGCGCGTGAGGGTCCATGATGCAATTGCATCAATTCCCGAGCGCGGCGCGATGCGCAGCTAACGGAAAATCGGCAGCTTGAAGAGGAACTCCGCGCCCCGGCCCGGTTCGCTCTGGCACCAGATCTCGCCCTCCTGGCGGGTGACCAGGTCCTTCGCAACCGCCAGCCCGTAGCCGCTGGTCGGCTCTCCCGCCGTCGGCTTCGCGGAGAGGGTTGCGCCGCGCTGAAACAGCCGCCTGCGGTCTTCGTCGGTAATGCCAGGCCCCTGGTCGCGCACGCCGCACACGATACCGGGCGGCTCATAGCGCAGCGACACCGTTACCGTGCTTCCCGGCGGGGAAAACTTGACCGCATTCGAGAGCAGGTTGTCCATCACCGACGCAACCGCCACGCGATCTCCGGCCGCATCGGGCAATTCCGCGGGTGCTTCGAAGATCATCCGGATCTGCTTGCGGGCGGCGACGCGCTCGTAGAAGCTGCAGCACCGTCCCACCAGTTGCGCCATATCCATGCGCTCGCGGCGCAGGTCGAAGTCGGTGTGCGCCGTGGTGCCCATGAGCTGGTTGATGCTGTGGCTCATGGACTCGGTCATGCGCTTGAGGCCCTCCAGCCAGCGCACCACGTCGGGGTCACGGTTGTCCTTGAGCGCCCGCGCGAGCAGTTCGATGGTGCCGCCGGCCACGGTGAGGTAGTTGTCCAGGGCGTGCGCGGTATAGGCGATGGCGTCGGGGCTCAGCACCGGCATGTGCTCCAGCGTGGCCAGGGCTGTCTCCAACTGGCGCTGGGCCTCGCCGATGGAGGCCACCACTGCTTCCTTCGATCGTTTCACGGCTACCACTATATCACCCCCCGTCGGTGTCCGGGGCCCCAAGGTCGATATTCACGCTAATGCATTATAAATATTACAGTTAAATAAAATACAAGACAACACACTCTTAAATAGCTATACTCCCTTGAGAAGCACGGCATCGGAGGGCCGCATTCGTTATGACACTTGAAATCCGGCTTCACGGGCGGGGCGGACAGGGTGGTGTGACGTGCGCCAAGATACTTGCCGCCATCTACGCCCGCCTTGGAAAGAGCGTCCAGACTTTCGGTGATTACGCCGGCGAGCGTTCCGGCGCCCCGGTTCGCGCCTACACACGCGTCAGCGACGAACCGATTTCCAACCGCAACAAGGTCTATCATCCCGACCACCTCCTGATTCTCGACCCGACCTTGCTCAGCGACGATGTCGTGTCCGGCCTCGCGCCCGGCGGCCTCCTCCTGATGAACACACCGGAACCGCCCTCGGCGTTCACCGAGCGCTTCGGTGGATTCAAGGTGGCCACCGTGGACGCCACCAGCATTGCGCGCAAGCACGGCATCGGAACCCGGTCGGTGGTCATCGTCAACACGACCATCGCGGGCGCGTACTGCAAGATCGTGGGGCTGCCCTACGACGCGCTCGAGTTTGCGTATCGTGACCTTCATCTGCATGGCAACCTCCCCGCGGCAAGAGAGGCGTTCGACGCCGTGCTCGTCGCAGATACCCCCACGGGCCAGGCGGCCCGTTCGGCGAGCACGGCGCCGCCAACCGAAGCAGCGTCGTTCAAGCACGGCACACCGGTCATGCCGCTCACCGAGCACAAGCAGAGCGCGCCCACCGGCCTGAAGACCGGCAGCTGGCGCACGCAACTGCCGCGCTACGTGGAGCACTTTGCGCCCTGCAACGCCTTCTGCCCGGCCGGCAACGACGTGGTCACCTTCGTGCAGACTTTGATGAACGAGGGCGAAGAAGCCGCGGCGAAGGTGCTGGGACGCACCCAGCCGCTCGCGTCGGTGTGCGGGCGCGTATGCCCCGCGCCGTGCATGGTGGGCTGCAGCCGCGCCAACTACGACGGTGCGGTGAACATCCGCGCGCTCGAGCGCTGGATCGGCGACCGTGCGCCACTGGTGCAGAAGAAGGAACTCCCCCCGAAGGAACAGCGCCGCATCGCCATCATCGGCAGCGGCCCGGCGGGCCTGTCCGCCGCGTACGACCTGGCGCGTGGCGGTCACAAGGTCACCATCTACGAGGGCGAAAAGGAACTCGGCGGCGTGCTTCGCACCGGGATCCCCACCTACCGTCTGCCCCGCGAGGTCCTCGACCGCGAGATCGACGCCATCATGGCGCTCGGCGTCGAGGCACACACCGGCGTGTTTCTCGACCGCGATTCCATCCTCGCGCTCGGCGGGCAATACGACGCCGTGATCCTGGCGGCCGGTTTCGGCCGGCCGGCAAAACTCGACGTGCCCGGCGTCACCCTGGACGGCGTGGAAGACGGTACCCGCTTCCTGCATCGCGTCAACATGGACGGCGGCGAAGCGGTGTCCGGCCACGTGGTGGTGCTGGGTGGTGGCAACACGGCCATGGACTGCGCGCGCAGCGCGCTCCGCTCGGGTGCAAACCGCGTCACCGTGGCCTACCGCCGCACGCGCAGTGAGATGCCCGCCATCCTGGAGGAAATCGAGGAGAGCGAGCACGAGGGCGTCGTGTTCCGTTTCCAGCGCGCGCCCACGGCCGTGCACGGCAACGGCCGCGTGAATGCCCTCGAACTGGCCGAGGTGGAGATGGGTCCGCCCGACGAGAGCGGACGCCGCCGTCCCGTGGTGAGCAACCGCACGGCGCTGATGGAATGCGACCACGTGCTGCTGGCACTGGGACAGTCCGCCGACAAAGGACTGCTTCCGGCTGACGCAACCATCACCGACGGCCGCGTGCACCGGGACGGACAGCCCACCAACATCTACGTGTCCGGCGACTACGCCACCAGTGAGGGCACAGTCGCGCACGCCATCGGCGACGGCCGCCGCGCGGCGGGCCGCGCGCTCGCCAGCCTCGGCGAAGAGGTGAAGCTCTTCGTGCGGCCCAACAAGGTGCAGGCGGTTCCGCTCGAGAGCATCCGCCTGGAGTACTTCGCGCCCCGACCCGCGGCGGTGGAGCGTCACGAGCCGGTGCCCACGCGTATCAAGACGTTCAACGAAACCAACCACGGCATTCCCGACCCGCGCGAAGCCGAACGCTGCTTCTCGTGCGGCCATTGCACCCGCTGCGACACGTGCCTGGTGTACTGCCCCGAGGGCATCATCGACCGCGTGGTTGCCAGGGACGGCGGTGGGTACGACATCGACCTGGAGTACTGCAAGGGCTGCGGCATCTGCGTGGCCGAGTGCCCGCGCGGCGCGATGGAGATGTTCCCACAATGAGCATGCAACTGATCAGTGCCAACCACGCCTCGGCCGAGGCCACCATCCTGGCCGCGCGCGCCAACCGCAACGGGCGCGGATTCTGCAGCGGCGTGTATCCCATCACCCCGCAGACCGAGTGCATCGAGCGGCTGTGCGCCGCGACCATCGAAAAAGGGTCCGTGGTGCGCGTGGAGAGCGAACACAGTGCGATGGGTGTTTGCATCGGCGGAGCGCTGTCGGGCGCGCGCACCTTCACCGCGTCGTCGTCCAACGGGCTCGCCTACATGGCGGAAAACGTGTTCGCGGCCGGCTTTTTTCGGCTGCCCATCGTGATGATGGCGGTCAATCGCACGTTGGGTCCCCCGTGGAACATCTGGGTGGACCACGGCGACACCATGATGCTGCGCGACGCGGGTTGGATTCAGTTCTACTGCGAGGACAACCAGGAGGTGTTCGACACCACGTTGCTCGCCTTCCGCCTCGCGGAGGATGCGCGCGTGTACCTCCCGGTGATGGTGTGCCAGGATGCCTTCGTGCTCTCGCACACCATGATGATGACCGACATCGTCGAGCAGGAAAAGGTGGACGAGTTCCTCCCGACGCTGGACCTGCCCTTCCGGGTAGAGGACAAGCCGCGGCTGGTGGGCGGGCTCGACTTCCCGCACCAGACCGAGATGCACAAGCAGCAACACATCGAAGTCATGAAGCAGGTGCACGCCGCGTACGCGGACGTGCAGGACGAGTTCGAGCGGGTGTTCGGGCGCCGCCCCCCCGACGCCATCGTTCCCTACCAGATGGACGACGCGGATGTCGTGCTGGTCAGCATGGGTACCACCGCGAGCACGGTTCGCGCGGCAGTGGATGACGCGCGCGCGCGCGGAATCAAGGCGGGGGGGCTGCGCGTGCGCATGCACCGCCCGCTGCCGGAGGATGCCCTGACGACCGCGCTGCGCGGCCGCACGCGCGTCGCCGTGATCGACCGCAACCTGTCCCCGGGGCTGGGCGGCATTCTGTGGGGTGAGATCCGCTCCCTCGCGGATCCGCAGGCGCTGATCCAGAACTACCTGGTGGGGCTGGGTGGCGGTGACATCCGACCGGAGCACATCACGTGGATCATCAACGATGTCACCACGCGCGAAACCAGCGGCGACCCGATATTCATGGAGGCGGGTGAGTGATGAAGAACGAACCGGTGCTGGGAGGCGTTGCACAGACCGAGGCCGATCGCTGCGAGCCGTTGCTGCGCGCTGGCAACACCAACTGCGGCGGCTGCGGCATGTCGATCACGCTCAACATGATCAGCCGCGCCATCGCCGACCGTCCCGTGCAGATGGTGATTCCCGCCTGCTGCGGCATCGTCACCGCGGGCTCCTTCCCGTACAGCGCCTACGGTGCCCCGGTGGTGGCGTCGACGTTTGCGGGCGCCGCGGCGGTTGCAAGCGGGCTGGCGCGCGTGGCCGAACTCAACGGCGAGAAGACGCGAGTGATGTGCTTTGCCGGTGATGGCGGCACCTACGACATCGGCATGGCCACGGTGAGTGCGGCAGCGGAGCGCGACGAGGACATCCTCTACGTCTGCTACGACAACGAGATCTACGGCAACACCGGCGGCCAGCGTTCCTCGGCCACGCCGGTGGGTGCATCCACCACCACCACGCCGGGCGGCAAACACCACGCCAAGAAGGACATTCTGTCCATCATGGCAGCGCACCGCGTTCCCTACACCGCGTCGGTATCCATCGCGCACACCGAGGACATGATGCGCAAGTTCCGTCACGCGCTGGACGCGCGCGGTTTCCGCTTTCTGCACATCCTCTCCCCGTGTCCCACGGGCTGGAAGTCCGAACCGGCCGACGGTATCGAATTGATCCGCCAGGCGGTGGAGTCGGGGCTGTATCCGGTGGTGGAGATCGTTGACGGCGACGAGTACACCATCAACGTGGAGCCCTCCTTCTCGGTGGAAGCGCTGCGCGCCTTCATCAAGGGGCAGGGACGCTTCACCAAGTCGAAGGTGTCGGTGGAGGATCTCGAGGTAGGCATCCGCCGCCAGTGGGAGATCCTGCGCCGCCACGTCCGCATCCAGGGCGCCAGCGCGCTGGACGTTTCCGCCGAGCTCGAAGACTAGCGACCCCGGCCCGATAGTCCATCCCATCTTTTCTGCGGCGCGGTTACAATTGGCCGCGCCATGGCCTCCCGCACCCACCGCATCGTCTCTTTTCTCGCCCTGCGGCGGAGCACCGTGGGTGTGCTCGCCATGGTGGTGCTCGTCGGCATGGGCGAGAACATGGCCGAGCGCTTCCTGCCCATCTACATCCTGGCACTCGGCGGCGGGGCCATGGCCATCGGCCTCCTGCAGGCCATGGACAACCTGCTCTCCGCGCTCTACTCGTTTCCCGGCGGTTACCTGGCGGATCGCATGGGCGTCAAGCGCGCGCTGCTGGTCTTCAACCTGGTGGCCATTGCGGGCTTCGCGCTGGTCATTCTGATTCCGGCGTGGCAGGCGGTGCTGGCGGGCGCGGTGTTGTTCCTCTCCTGGTCGGCGCTTTCTCTTCCCGCCACCATCAGTCTTCTGTACAAGGTGCTGCCCCAGCACAAGCGCACCATGGGTGTGAGCATGCTCTCGCTGGTGCGACGGGTCCCCAAGGCCATCGGCCCGCTGCTGGGCGGCGTGTTCATTGCGCTGTGGGGCGAGCGCGACGGCGTGCGGTTGGCGTTCGTGGCCGCAATGGCCATGGCGGTGGTGGCGCTGTTCCTGCAACAGCGCCTCATCGCGGATGATTCGCCGGGTACGGCCGGGGCCCTTGCGTCGCCAGCCGAGCGCGACCCGCGCAAACTCTACCGCCTCATGAACCCCGCCATGAAGCGCCTGCTGGTGAGCGACATCCTCATCCGCTTCTGCGAGCAGATTCCCTACGCGTTCGTGGTGGTGTGGTGCATGAAGACCATCGCGGCGCCGGTGACGGCGGTGCAGTTCGGCCTTCTGACCACCATCGAAATGGTGGTGGCGATGCTCATCTATATACCTGTCGCTCGCCTGGCCGATCGCGGTGCCAAGAAGCGCTACGTGCTCATCACATTCGTCTTCTTCACGATATTCCCGCTGGTGCTCTTCTACTGCCACTCGTTTGAATGGCTGGTGGTGGCGTTCGTGGTGCGGGGCTTGAAGGAGTTCGGCGACCCCACGCGCAAGTCGCTCATCATGGATCTTTGCCCGGAGCAGAACCGGGCGGGGATGTTCGGGCTCTACTACCTGATCCGCGACGTGGTGGTTTCCGTCGCCGCACTGGGCGGGGCCTTCCTGTGGCAGATCAGCCCGGAGTTGAACCTGATGACGGCGTTCGCCTTTGGCATCATCGGTACCACATGGTTTGCCGCCTTCGGCCGCGACCTGCGCGAACCATCCGCATGAGAGGGCCGGACAAAGAAAAGCCCCCGCCGGCCGATGCCGACGGGGGCTTGTGATTGCTGCGGGACGTTTAGAGACTACTTGCGATAGTGATCCTTCACCGCGCCCCAGGTGGTGTTCTCGGTGGGGACCGTCTGGCAGTCCGGACCGAGGATCTCCTCCGGGTTCGTGCAGCCGGGCTCGAAGGTGGCCGCGCGCAGGTGCGCCTGGAACATGCCACCGTCGTTGCGGGTGACGAAAATGCCGGTCGAACTGCTCCCCGGCGTCGTGCAGTAGAAGATGGGGAACGTACAAGTGGCATCGGACGGCATCGTGAAATCGAACTCGTACACGCCATCCGCAACATAGGTGGCGACGAGATCGAAGTTCCCGGAGCCGGAGCTGTTGACGCGCACGTTCAGCGTGGCGTCGGTGCCACCATTGGCGCACTCCGCGACGTTGTCGATGGTGAGGCGGTAGGTCTCACCGGGTTCGACATCCCACGCCTGCACGGCGGGGCCGGTCGGGCCCGACACGCAGCCGCCGGAAACGGACGTAACACTGATCAGACGGGCGTTGGCACTGGCCATCGCCGGGATCACAGCAATTCCTAGCATCGCAACATAGAACAGATAGCGCTTGATCATCATGGACTCTCCTCGAGGTTCGGGATTCACACTTTGCAATATGTTCTTCGACGCGGCGCTATCTCCCCATCGCTCGACTCGCCAAACAAACGCGGCGCCCGCCACGCACTCGCGTGACCGACGCACACATCCTCCGTCATTATTGAACACGTGTATTATAGCACGTTCCGGGACCTGCTGACAACGCGCGAAGGGCTTCGGCTCTCCGTGGCGGGCGGGGGAAGAACGCGAGCGGGCCAGCCGCAGCTGGCCCGCTCGCCTTAATTAGCAGCTACACAGTAAGTTGCGAGGCTACTTCAGTAGAACCATCTTCTTCTGCTCGACGAAGCTCCCCGCCGTCAGGCGGTAGAAATATACGCCCGAACTCAGGCCCGCCGCGTTGAAGTCGATTGCGTGCCGGCCGGCCCCCATCGTCCCGTCGGCCAGCGAGGCGACCCGCCTTCCCGAAACGTCGAAGACGTCCAGGCGGACGTGGCCCTCCGACGCCAGCGTGAAGGAGATGGTCGTGCGCGGGTTGAACGGGTTGGGGTAGTTCTGGTCCAGCGAATTGCCTAGTGCAACCGGGGCCTCCGGCGCCAGCGCGGGCTCCACGCCGCCCGCCTTGCGGGCCGTGGCGATGTTGGCAACCGGCTCCGAACCGAGCACGGAGGTGGTGGCGCGCCAGGTGATCGCGTCGACGTACACATCGTCGTTGTTGTCGCTGGCATCGCAGCGGAAGCGAATCTTGGCACCCGTGGGGAACGTGTACGTGCTGCGCGGCAACGTAATAGTGGCCACGTAGAAGGAACCATTGTTGAAGCTCGTTCCCGAAACGTAATTCGCCACGATCTGGTACGCGGACCCGTTGTAGTACTCCACGTAGAAGTTCTCGCCCGTCTCCATGCTCTGCGCACGGAAGTAGAACTCGATCTCCTGGGTCTGGTACGCGGTTACATTGCGGCCGGTCGTTGTATAGAACGACGACGCGGTGCCGCTGTTGTCCTGGATATCACCCGCGGCCGTGCTTTCCCACGCATAGGTTCCGCCGGTATAGCGCGACATGTCGGCGCCGCCATCGGTGAAGCTGCCCATGCCACTCTGGAAGTCATCGTAGGTGATGGTGGTCCAGGTGGTGCCGCCACCGGTCACCGAGATGTACGCCGACTTCACCTCCGGGTCGCTGCCGCACGCGTTGGTGGCGGTGAGTGTCACCGTGTAGCTCCCCGCCGCCGTGTAGGTGTGGCTGGGGTTCTGCGCGGTCGAGGTCCCGCCGTCACCGAAGTTCCAACTCCAGCTGGTGGGGCTGCCGGTGGAAAGATCGGTGAAGCTCACCGCGAGGGGCGCGACACCCGACGTCGGTGAGCCGGAGAAGTTGGCGGTAACGGTGGGCGAACAGCCGCCACCACCGCCGACCGCGGCGTTGATATCCACCATGCCGTAGCCCGAGTAGCGATCCCAGCCGGCGCCCGACTCCACGTTCACGATATCCTGGGCGGTGCTGGTGAGCTGGCTCTTGATCTGCGCCGGCGTGTAGCCCGGGTTCTTGGACTTGATAAGCGCACACACGCCCGCCGCGTACGGCGTGGCGCACGAGGTGCCGTTGAAGAACGGTTCGTAGTCGCCGCTCACGTAGCCGCCGCTGCCCTGGATGTCTGTGGTGGGCAGGATGGTGGGTGCAATGATATCCACCGCACCGGCCGCGTTGGCAGTGTTGACACCGTAGTTGGATCCCCACCAGCGTTCACCGTCGCAGGTGTAGCCGCGCGGATCGGTGCTGACACCCGGGTTGACCTCGGAAGCGCTGCTGCTGCTGCGCTTGCGGTCGCCGCAGGGCGACGCCGCACCCACACCGATGACGTAGGCGTTGATGGCGGGATAGCTGATGGTGCTCATGTTTTCGTTGCCGGTGGCGGCAAGAATCGTGACCCCGGCGTTGTTGGCGTACAGGATGGCGGCGTCGGTGGACGGGTCGCTGGAGATTGCCGCCCCCAGACTCATGCTGATGATGTTGGCGCCGTTGTCCGCCGCGTAGTAGATGGCGTTAACGATGGCCGAGAAGAACATCGACCCCGCGTTGTTGGCCACCTTGAGCGGCATGATCCTGCACCCCGGTGCGGCACCGCACGCGCCCAGACCGTTATTGGCCCGGGCGGCCGCAACACCCGCGCACGCCGTGCCGTGTCCCGGCGCCGCCGAGTTGTCTTCGGGGTTGCTGTCGTTGCTCCCGAAGTCGTAGCCGGTGACGAGGTTGAGATCCGGGTGGCTCAGGTTCACACCCGAGTCGATGATGGCAATGATCACGCTGGCGCTGCCGAAGCCCGCCGTCCCGTCCCAGCCCGCCTGCGCGTTGGTGTCGAATCCGGGCGTGCCCACGGTGGTGGGCAGCGTGTGGGAGTATGTCCCGCCCCAGTCGAGGCCGGGCAGTTGTGCGGTGTTGTTGTGGCCCCAGTGATTGGGGTACAGCGGATCCGACGGCACCACCGCCGGGTACGCCAGCCAGTCCGGTGTCGCGTACTCGACGTTGGCGTCCGCAGAATACTGACGCACCGCCTCTTCGACGTCCGCGCCCGGTACCAGGTGCAGCATGTAGGTACGGTTTACGCCTGCCTGCTGTGCCGCGATGGTGTTCATCGGCTCGATGAACGGGCGGGTGATCTTGACCACGCCCACGCGGCGGCTGAGCGCGTCGACGGAGGCAAGGCCCGTCTCGATACCCGGCGCCTCCGCATTCAACTGCGGACCCACCCTTAGCGTTGAGCGCTTGGCACTCGAATCGGTGAACTTGACGATGATGCGATCCGGCGCGTACGGAAGGACCTGGTCCCCCGCGGGGACGAAGCCCTTCTGTACCGGCGAAAACGCGCGCGGCGCCGCGGCAAACGCAGCGAACGCAAAGAACAAGACGACCAGAGCAAGCAGTGACACACAAACCAGCAATGTCTTGCGATTCATGTTGCTGTTCTCCTGTCTAACTCGAACGACTCGCACGACGTGCCTCCACGGAAGCACCACGGCTTCCATCGAAGCGCCAAAGCACCAGCGGCCGGGTCGCATGCGCGACCCAACATCCGATTAAACGGTTGTTGGATTCCCCCCTCGCGGCTGCAGCAGGAACAGCCACTTCTGTGTGCGCACGCCCGGCCGAGGATCAGGTGGGTCGGCCGGGGCGATCATCCGCGGGCCTCCGCGGACGGGGAATGCTAGGAGCGCTCCCCCTCGCCGGTCCACACAAATGTATGTGAAAGATGGTGCAAAGGCCTCTGGCCAAACCGGTTGCCACTGACGCCGTTGACCGACCGCGCGCCCCGCCCATACAATCGACCTGGATCTTCAACCCTGGGAAGCACCTGTCCCTATCCCGCGCGCCGCGCCGCCGCGTCGCTCTTCAAACCGCGATGGCCGCTGACCACGATGTCACCCAATGGCTTCGCCAGATGACCGACGGCAACCCGGCGGCCCTCGACCGCGTCGTCGGCCTCCTCTATGACGAGCTGCGCGCCATGGCGCGTAACCGCCTGTCCTCGGAGCGCTCGGGTCACACCCTGAGCGCCACCGCCGTGGTCAACGAGGTCTACCTCAAGCTCGCAGGACACCACCGTATCAGCGCCCCCGATCGCACCCGCTTCCTCGCCGTGGCGGCCACCACCATGCGACGGGTGCTTGTGGACTACGCCCGGACCCGCCGCCGGCAGAAGCGGGGCGGGGGCGAGGCCAACGTCCCCCTCGACCAGGTCGAACACCTGCTTTCCGACACCGAAGCCGACGAGGTCCTCGCCCTCGACGCAGCCCTCACGCGTCTCGCGGAGATCAACCCCCGTGGCGCGGAGGTGGTGCAGCAGCGCTTCTACGCCGGACTCTCGCTGGAAGAGACCGCGGCCCTGCTCAATGTCTCCACCAAGACCGTGCAACGCGACTGGATCGCTGCCCGCGCCTGGCTGCGCAAGGAAGTGGTCCAGGAACTGGACCCGTGATGTCCGCTTTGCCGCGCAATCATCGCCACTAGTTCACAGCCATGACGCAAGACTGGCAACGAATCGAGACCATCTTTTTTGACGCCCTCGACCGCGAACCGGCGGAGCGCGCCGCGTTTCTGCTGGCGGCGTGCGGGGGCGACGACGCCCTGCGCGCGGAAGTAGACGCCATGCTCACCGCCCACGAGGGCGAACGCCGGTTGAGTCCGGAGCAGTGGGAAGACGCCTACGGCGTATCGGCGCGGGACGCCGAGGCGATGATCGGCCGGCGCGTGGGCGCGTACCGCATCGAGCGCCTCATCGGCCGCGGTGGTATGGGCAACGTGTACCTGGCCGCCCGCGACGACGAGCACTACGAGCACAAGGTGGCGGTCAAGCTCATGCGCCCCGGGCTCCACGCGGCGGAAATGGCGGAACGCTTTCGCCGCGAGCGCCAGATACTCGCCCACCTCGAGCACCCCAACATTGCATCGCTGCTGGACGGCGGAATCAGCGACGACGGCCGTCCCTACCTGGTCATGCAGTACGTGGACGGCACGCCCATCACCGACTATTGCGAGACGCAGGAGCTGGCGCTGCGCGAGCGGCTGCAGCTCTTTCGCATTTTGTGCGCCGCGGTGCAGGCGGCGCACGTCCATCTGGTCGTGCACCGTGACCTCAAGCCGGCCAACATTCTCGTCACGCAGTCGGGCGAGGTGAAGCTGCTCGACTTCGGGATCGCAAAGCTGCTGGAGCCGGATTCGGACGTACTCACCACGCGTCCGTTCGAGCGCGTGATGACACCCGAGCACGCCGCGCCCGAGCAGGTACGCGGCGGGGGCGTCACCACCGCCACCGATGTGTACTCGCTGGGCGTACTGCTATTCCAGATACTGACCGGTGAACGCCCGCTACAGTTTCCGTCGAGTGCGGCAAGCGACGTGGAGCGAATCATCTGCGAAGTGGAACCCGCCGCCCCGAGCACGGTGGCTAAGGAAAACAGACGAGCACTTCGCGGCGACCTCGACAAGATCGTTCTCATGGCGCTGCGCAAGGATCCTGCGCGGCGCTACCAGTCCGCGCAGGAACTGGACGAGGACATCCGGCGCTACCTCACGGGGCTTCCCGTCAACGCGGAGCGCGATACGCTTGCCTATCGTTCCAGGAAGTTTGTCGCGCGGCACCGCACCGGCGTCGCGGTGGCGGGTGGATTCGTCGCCCTGGTGGTCGCCTTCGCCGTGGTTGCTCTCGAGCAGGCGCACCGCGTGCGCCACGAGCGCGATCGCGCCCTCTCCGAGCAGGCCAAGGCCGAGGAGGTGGTGGGCGTCCTGGTGGACCTGTTCCAGCAGTCCAATCCCTACGTGGTGCCCGGCGGGGACACCCTGCGTGTCAGTGATTTCATTGCCCAGAGCGAGAAGTCTGTGTCCGACATGGCGGACCAGCCCGACGTGCAGGCGCGTATGTGGGAGGTGCTCGCCGAGATCCACAAGGCACGCGGCGACCTGCCGCAGGCGCGTACGTTCTTCGAGCGTGCGCAGGCCATTTACGAGCAGGACGGTGCACACGAGCTCGATGCGGCGCGCGCGTTCCACAGCCTGGCCCAGCTCACGTTCACGGAGGGAGGCGCCGCCGCCGAGCCGCTGATGCGCGAGTCGCTTGCGCGCCACCGCGCCCTGCTGGGGGATTCGCACCCCGACGTGGGTACCGCCATGCGTGACCTTGCGAGTGCCATCATGGAGAAAGAACCCGACGAGGCGGCACGCCTGCTCGACGGCGCCTTCGCCATCAGCCGGCAGCACCCGTCGGACAACGACATCGAACTGGCGGCGGATTACAATGCTCTTGGCATGCTGGAGGGCTCGCGCCGTAACTATCCGCGCTCGCTGACCCATTTTCAGCACTCCCTCGAAATCCTCCAGCGCGCTCTTCCCGCCGATCACCCCAACACGATGACGGTGAAGCACAACGTGGCGTCGACGTACGCTGCGCTCGGCGACTGGAAGACGTCTGAGAAGCTGGAACGGGAGATTCTGGAGACACGCCGGCGCGTGTTTGGCGGCGACTCCCCGGAAGTGGCCGCCAGCCTCGAGGCGCTGGCCATCACCCTCACGGCAGAAAGAAGCTATGACGAGGCGACGGCCCTCCTAACGGAGGCAATGGGCATCTACGAACGCGCCGCCGGCCCCAACCACCCCAGTGTCGCCAGCGCTAGCCGCAACATCGGCGTTCTGCTGTCGCTTCGCGGACGCCCCGCCGACGGGGTGCCGTACCTGGATCGCGCGGTGGCAATCCAGGCACAATCCGGTCGGCCGCGCGCGGCGACCAACGCGTTCCTCGAACTGCAGCGCGTATTCGTGGCGTACAGCGCTGGTGATACGAGCGGTGCGGTCCCGGTGGCGCAGGGGCTGGTGGCGGAAATCGACACCCTCGTGCCCAACCCCACCCACTCGTACCGCGCCGACGGTCGTGCCTTGCTCGCGGCCTTGCTCCTCGATCACGGTGATGCGCGGGACGCGGAACCCGTGCTGCAAACGGCAATCGAGATCCATTCCCCCCAACTCGAAGAAGACCACCCCCGCATCGCCCGCTTGCGTTGCCTGCTCGGCGCCAACCTCGTCGCCCTCGGACGGGGGGACGAGGGGAGGAAGCTGCTCCGCGCCAACTACCCCGCGGTGCGTTCGTGGGGGTCGCTTTCGCCCCTGGAACGGTCCATCATCGTGAACGCCATGCACGAAAGCGGCCTTCCCGCCAGCTAGACCCCTCCCCTCCTCGAATCAGGAAAGTTTCCTGTCCATTCCCCGTGGCCGTTGTCGCCATCACTGTTGTCGCCATCACTGTTGTCGCCATCACTCCTGCAAGGTTTGAAATCGTTTCTACCCGGTCCGAGGAGGCCGCTGTCAA
>JAOUHG010000010.1 GCA_029865265.1 Candidatus Krumholzibacteriia bacterium
CCATGGCGGCGAGCCCCGACTTCCCCAGCGAGCGCAGCGCCGCCCACACCTCGATGCCGCGCGCGCGCCGCGACATTTCCGGAACGAACAGGTGCGGGTCGCGCGATTCGCCTTCCACCAGGTACGCCGCGCTGACCGACATGGCCGCGTTGAGGTGGCGCTTGTCACGCACGAACACAATTCCGCTGTCATACGGCACGTTGAGCCACTTGTGCGCGTCGGTGGAAATGGAATCGGCCCGGTTCATTCCGGCGGTCAGCTTTCGCAACGACGGCGACGCCGCCGCCCACAACCCGAACGCCGCGTCGACGTGCAGCCACGCCCCCGTCCCCTCGAGCCGCGCGGCGACATCCGCGAGCGGGTCGAAGGCGCCGCTGTTCACGTTGCCGGCCTGCGCGCAAACGATGGTGGGACCCGCGATGCGCGGCATTTCTGCGGCGACCATCCGCCCCTGATCGTCCACCGGCACGCGCACCACGCGTTCGCGCCCCAGGCCCAGCATGCTCAGCGCCTTGAGCAGGCTCACGTGCACCTCGTCGCCCACGATAACCGTGATGGGCGGCGCGCCGAACAATCCCCGCGCCTCCACGTCCCAGCCCTGCGCTTCCAGTTGCGCGTGCCGCGCCGCGGCGAGCGCGGTGAAGTTGGCCAGGGTGGCGCCGGTCACGAATCCCACCTCGGTGGAGGCCGGTAGCCCGAGCACGTCGACGAGCCAGTCGCGTGACACCCGCTCCAGGGTTGCGTTGATGGGAGAGAGCGCCTCCAGGCCGGCGTTCTGATCCCACGCCGCCGCGAGCACGTTGGCCGCGAGTGCGGCGGGGAGCGATGCGCCCACCACGAAGCCGAAGAAACGCCCGCCCGCGCTGGCCATGGTGGCAGGCGATCCGAGGGCGTCCAGTTCTTCCAGCACGCGTGACGGCTGCACCGGTTCCTCCTGCAGCGGGCGGTGCAACGATGCGAGCGCGGTGATTGCGCCCGGCTGCGGCGACACGCGTCGCTCGCGCAGGCTGTCCAGATAGGCCGTGCCGCGCGCCGCCGCGTCGTTGAGAAGGGACTTCAAAACCAGACCTCCTGATGTTGCCGCACGCTCACCTTTCGGCAGTTCCCCGTACCGCCCACGCGCGCGCGCTCAGTGCAATCCTGCCCTGTGCGGAACGCGGCAGCGACTTCTCGAGCGCGTTCGCCAGAGCGGCGCGGGCGTCCTCGTCCAGCGATGCCACGTAGGACGGCGCCGGCCCGGTGCCGCCCAGGAAGGGGCGCCAGTAGTCATCGAAATCCGCGAACTCGGTGGTTATCTCGATGGGTTCGCAACGCACGCCGTCGAGGCCGCCGTTGCGGAATACATCTTCGAGCGCATCCGGTTTGCAGAGGGGGAAGCGCGCCCCTTCGTCGCGCGCGCAAGCCGCGGGGTCGAGTGCTACCACCGCATCCCAGAATCGGCGCAGGAAGCCCATGCCGTCGGCGTAGTCCCACACGCACGCGGACACCGTCGCGCCGGGAGTGGCGAGCGAACGCATCTCCTCCACCGCGGCGCCGGCATCCGGGAAGAAGTTCATCGCGAACAGGGATGCAATGCCGCCGTAGCCATCCGGCCGCGCGGGAAGACCGCCCACGCCGGCCACCACAAACGACACGCGTTCGTCGGAGACGTGCTTGCGAGCGTATTCGATGAAGGGTGCCGCGGGGTCGCATGCGAGTACGGAGGCGGGCCGGCTGTTTTCGCAGATGGCGCGGGTCAGCGCGCCGGTGCCGCACCCCACGTCCAGCCAGTGTTGTTCGGCGGGAATCCCCAGCCAGGCCACGAACCGCGGTGCGAGTTTCCGGCTCCACCGCCCCATGAAGTCTTCGTAGGTGGACCCGGCGGCCCAACGGTCGTGATGCTCGGCCATGCGCGTGACTCCTTGCCGCATCCTATCCGCTCTTTGGCGGCTCACCCGGTTCGCCCGGTGCGGGACCGCCCGCCCGCTCGCCCACCGTCTCCTTCGCACCCAGCCCGTAGCGCTTCAGGGTCTTGTAAGCGGCCGCGGGTGAAATATCCGTGATGCGGACCCGATCCTGGTCAATGAGATACACACCGCCGGACTGGGTATCGGGTGAGCCGGGCACATAAACGGCCACATGACCATCCTCCAGGCGCTCGACCAGCCATCCCAACTGCCAGCATGAATCTTCGATTCGCGCCAGGACAACCGGACGGTCCACCTCGACGTCCGGGTTCAGAAGCCGCGTGGTGAGTGCCTTGACGTACTCATAGCCGGGCAGGTTGGAGAGCACGGACTCGATGCGGCTGGTTGCCTTGCTGGCGGCGGCGGTGCGCGCCAGTACACCGGCGAGAAAACAGAACAGGATCAGCAACAGAACCGCCAGCAGTTTGCCGGTCCCGAATCCAAAGATGGACTCCATCGGGATGCGCGCCGCGAGCGGCGCGACGATCTTGTGTGCAACCTGCGCGGCCTTGCCAAGCAGGATCATCATAATAACGATCGGCACCAGAAAGAGAACGCCGCCCACAATAGTGGTACGAATGAAGCTGGCAATGGCCTTCATGATGCTCCGTTCGGCCAGGGATGCTGGCGCTTCAGAGGGACTCAGCCCGAGCTGACAACCGGTAGCCTATGAGAGCAACCGGCGCAGCACAACAGATTCCCGCATTCCCGGCGGTTTCCCGGTCATCCCTGCGCCTTCAGGAAATCCACAAGGCGGGCATTGAAGAACGCCGGGTTCTCCATGTTGCTCATGTGACCCGCCCCCGGCACCACGTGCAATTCGGACGCGGGGATGCGTTCGTGCATGGCCCGCGAGCTGGCGTGTGGCGTGCGCGTGTCGTTTTCGCCCACCAGGATCAGGGTGGGAACGGCAATGGAGGCCAGCGACCCGGTGGTGTCGGTGCGGCCCGCCATGGCAATCAGATGGCCCGCGATGGCGAGGGGCGATGTCATGCCGACAATGTGCCTCGCGTGCTCGATGGCCCGGGGCCGAGTGTGAAAGGACTCCGGCGCGAATACCGTGGGCAGGAACGACTCGGCGAAAACATCGGCACCATCGCGTTTCACAGCCGCGGCGGCGTTCGCGCGGCCAATCTTGCCTGCGTCGTCATCGGCTTCGCTGCGCGTGTCGCACAGCACGGCGGCTTGAAAGCGCTCGGGGTTGCGCGCCAGCGCCCGCAGCGTGATGTATCCCCCCATGGAAAGCCCCACCGCCACCACGCGTTCGATATCCAGGTAGTCGAGCAGGGCGATCAGGTCGTCCACGCCGCCCTCGATGGTATATTGCCCGTCGCCCACTTCGCTGTGGCCGAGACCGCGGATGTCGTATGCAATGCAACGGTGGCTGTGCCCGGCCGCCTCCATCTGCGCGCCCCACATGGCGCTGCTCAACGGAAAGGCGTGGACGAACAAGACCGTGGGCGACTGCGTCTCACCGGTCTCCACGAAATGAATGGTGGTGCCGTTGATCTTTGCGTGCACGAACGTTACCTCATTTCAGAAGCGTCAACGTCTCTCATCTTGTGCCCGCTCCAAGCAGCCGCCGTCCGACACCTGGCCGCTGCTTCATCAGGTACAGGCCGGCCAGCAGCACGGCGAACAGGTTGGCCACCACAATGGACCACCACGGCACCAGGGCGCGAACGGGACCGATCAGCAGATTGACCCCGTAAACGGTGACAACGAACCCGGCCACGATGACCAGCGTCACCAGCCGCGCGCGCGCGGGATGACGATCGGCGTACTCCACCAGTCCGGTCACGACGAGTCCGATGGCGAGCGAGATCGAGAAGTGCAACGCGTTGTACTGGAGGATGGCCCGCGGGTCCGGACGCACGGGCAGCAGGAGAATCGAGGGATCGCGCAGCCCCTGAAATGTCACCTTGCCGAGCATGTCCACGGTGAACAGTGTTCCACGTGCCGCCAGAAAATCGAAGATCGCATAGAACAATGCCACGGAAACGGCGGCGATCAAGCCGACCATCAGTCCTTGCCGGACCGTACCACCCGTTGACGTCATGTGAGTCCCCCTTACTTTGCCATCTTCGCACCCATCTGCTGCAACAACTCCCGAAGAATGGAGCGGTGGCAGTGGGCCTCGTCCTCGCAGTAACAACCGATCGAAAAACTGGCCTGGTGCGACAAAGCCGCCAGCAGTTCCAGATCCCGGCGGGGTGCGAGCTGTTTCAACTCGGCGAGAAACTTGCGCTTGAACACCTTCCACGCGCGCTCGTCCTTCACCGGAAAGGTTTCCTTGAGCAGCGGTTCGGTGGGTGAGAGGTTGGGAAACCAGACGTCGTAGAAATCCCGCGAGGCAAACTGGTCCTTGGGAACGCCGCGCGGCGGCCGCCGCACGGTGCCGATGCGCAGGCCCTCGCCTTTGGCGCGCGGGCTGCCGAGCCTCACGATTCTAACCGGCATGGTTCCTCCCCGTGTATTCCAGGATCACAGGTACGGATATATCTCATCTGCAATCCAGTAGCAAGAGATGAGCAGTGCGAGGAGCGTCCCCCACACCCACAGCATCCAACGGCGCTTGCGCCACGTTGCGGCGAACGACGACTGCTGCAGGGGAATGTCCACGAGGTACGCGGCGGAGTAGCATACGTTGGCCAGTGCCGCGAGCACCAGGAGTTGCAGGGCATGTTGGAGTGTCAGCGCGTGCTGAAAGTGCGGCCATGTGAACACAACCCACCCGGCCGCCAGCGCGGCCAGGGCGACGTTGTACCAGATGCGCCGCGGCTCCCAGTACAGGGCCGCTTCACGAAGCGGATTCGCTGCCATTCCGGAGCCCCCCGGGGGTGAGAGCGCGCGCCAACGGCGTCATGGCGTTCAGCGATGGTCGCTGTCGATAGTACCGGGCGGCCGGTGGAGTCGCAAGGAGACGCTGGTACCAGCGCAGCCTGCCGAGGGCAACACACTTTTCTCGTGATATCCGGTCCACCGGCCCGTCCTACAGGGTACTGCGTTCCCGCCGAACGGGGGCCAACCGTGTCCTGATCGGGAAGGAGCCCGGCCATGAACCTCGCACGCTATCTCACCTGCTGCCTCGTCCTGGCGGCCATCGTTTTCGCCACCGCCCCGCCCGCCTTCGCCACCTGGTCCACCAACCCCGCGGTGAACACACCCGTCTGCCTGGCAGCAGAAGACCAGTCGAACGCGGTGGCAATTCCAGACGGAGCCGGGGGCGCCATCATTTCCTGGCAGGATACCCGCCTTGGCTTCTCGAACATCAACATCTACGCGCAGCGGGTGGATGCAACCGGCACTCCGCTCTGGGCCAGTGACGGGATCGTGGTCTGTGACGCCGCCAACAACCAGAGCAATCCTATCGCGGCGGGCGACGGTGCCGGCGGGGTCTTCATCCTCTGGCGGGACTTGCGCGCGGGGCCGGCCCACTACGCCCAGCACATCGATGGGAACGGTAACCCACTGTGGCCAGCGAACGGTATCGCGTTCGTCACCGGGGCAGGGGGCAACGAGAGCGTCACGCCGGACGGCTTCGGCGGTTTCATCTGCGCGTGGGAAGACCCGCGCTACGACCCGCAGGGCAATATCTGGGCGCAGCGCATGTCCGGCGGTGGAACGGCGTACTGGCTTGCCAACGGAGTTGCGGTGTGCACCGCGGCGAACTACCAGACCTACATGGACATCACCAGCGATGGCGCCGGGGGCGCCATCATCACCTGGCAGGACAGCCGCACCTCGATCAGCGAATACGGCGTCTACGCCCAGCGCATGAATGCCGCTGGAAATGCGGTGTGGACCGCGAACGGCATCGTGGTATGCAACCTGAACCTCAGGCAGAGGGTTCCCAAGATCGTCCCCGACGGAGCCGGCGGCGCCATCATTGCCTGGCAGGACCAGCGAATGGGCGGGGACGATATCAACGTCTATGCACAGCGGGTCAACAGCACCGGGTCCCTGCTGTGGCCCACCGACGGCGCAGACGTATGTACCTTCGCCGGCAATCAGAGCGTTCCACTGTGCGCGAGCGACGGAACCGGCGGCGCCATCGTTTGCTGGCTCGACACCCGCACCAACCCCAACATGTATGCGCAACGCCTCAGCGGCGCCGGCGCTCAGCTCTGGAACCCGGACGGTGTCCCCATGGCGTCCACCACCAGCAACAAGCTCAACCACGCGATCGTGAGCGACGGCAGCGGTGGGGCACTCCTCGCGTGGCAGGATCTGCGCGGCACGAACAGCTACGATATCTACATCCAGAGAATCAGCTCTCTGGGCATGCCCGCGTGGGCGACCAACGGCGCGGCCATGGGCACAGCGGCCCTCGCGCAACAGTTCCCTGCGGTGGTGAGCGACGGCGCCGGGGGCGCCATCGTCGCATTTCAGGATCCACGCAACGGCACAGACAACAACATCTATGCGCAGGAGATCAACGGGAATGGAGTTGTGGGCGGAGGGCTGCTGCCAACGGGCGTGAATGACGGTGGCACGCCGGCAACGGCCAGCCTGCACCAGAACTACCCGAACCCGTTCAATCCGGCGACGACGATCTCGTTCGATCTCGGTGCACGTTCGTTTGTGTCGTTGAGGGTGTTTGATGTGCGGGGCCGCGAGGTGGCAACGCTCATCCAGGGCGAGTTGCCCGCCGGCACGCATACGCAACCATGGCATGCCCTCGACCTTGCGAGCGGTGTTTACCTCTATCGTTTGTCAGTGGTTCCGTCAGCGATGGCGCACGGAATCAGGGCCGGAGACGGGGATGCCTTTGTAGAGACCCGGAAGCTGGTCCTGCTGAAGTAAGCACTTCAGTGTTTCACCTCGGCGGCGCTCGTCAAGGGCCCGCGGTCCCCGGAACCCACCCGCTCCGCGGATTCATCCCACGCGAAAATGGAGCGGGTCCCGGAGGTTTTGCAGTTCGCGGTAGTAGTAGAGGGCTGTGGGCCGTTTGCCCTTGAATCGAAGCTTCTTCAGAAACTCGATTTCCTCGTCGGTGGCTTCACGGCTCAACGATGGGTCACGAAGGAACTCTTCCAGCCCCGGCTCTTCCTGCGGGCGACGCTCGGGCTCCTTCTCAACGAACTCATACCGCCTTGTGTGCTCCGGAACCAGTCTGCGATTGAGCACGATGTCCATGCCGAAGTTCCCAAGGTCGATCGACCAGGACTCGATCAAGGGATCAAGAAAAGAAGCGCAGCTTTCCGGCGACAGGCTGAACACATCCGCGTCCAGGAACTCCAGGATCATGACTCGTATCTGTTCGTAGCTCTTGCTGGTGAGCCGTGCCACCAGGCGGAGCCAGGTTTCATTCTCCAGCTCCTCCGTGGCCAGTCTCTTCACGACATCCAGGAGCCTCTGGGTAACGAGGCGTTCGAGCTCGCCGAAGGGCTCTTTCTCGAAGATGGCCCGGATCTGCTTTGCCTGCTCGGGCGCGCACTTGCCAAGCACCAGATCCCGAACCTCGCTCAGCAGGGGCACGGGCGGCTCCGCGAGTGTGCGCTTCCACTCCGCCATGCGCTGGAGTTCCGCCAGCCTGGCAAGCTTGTCCCCGGGTAGCTTCAGAACCATGGACATCTTCTCGTAGATATCGGTCCGTTCGGGCGCCGGCGGCAGCTTCTTGCCGGTGAGCAGCTGCGAGATGTAGGACTCCGTAACCCTGGCTGCAGCCGCCAGATCCTTCTGTTCCAGCTTCAGCTCTTCCAGGCGCTGTTTAATGAGAATGGACACGTCCACGGATCGCCTCCGGGTTAACTAACCCTGATTAATCATATATACAGTATCGCGATATACACTTGACTAGTCAAGTTAATTGCCCTATGTTGAGGAAGCAGCAGAGCACCTCGCTTCACCCACCCAGGTCATCTCATCGCTCCCTGCCAATCACCAGTACACACGAGGAGAACCATAATGTACGCACGCAGAGTCTCAATGAACCTCAAGCCGAACAGTGTCCCCGAGTTCACCCGCACCCTGGAAAAGGAAGTCATTCCCGCCCTGCGCAAGCAGAAGGGTTTCCAGGACGAAATCACCCTTGTCGTCCCCAACGGGACCAAGGTGGTCGCGATCAGCCTGTGGGACAAGATGGAGAGCGCGACGGCCTACAACAACAGCGGCTATGCCGAGGTCGTGAAGATGCTTTCGAAGGTGGTCGACGGAACGCCCAACGTTGAGAACTACGAAGTTTCCAACTCCACGTTCCACAAGATCGCCGTCAAGGTCTAACTCCGTATCACAGCTCCGTCAAGGTGGGGGCAGGCATCCGCCTGCCCCCACCCCTGCCATCCGGCAGGAAAGAAAGAAGGACATGAAATGAGTACCAAGAGAATGTATGTCGGCAACCTGTCGTTCGACTCCACGACCGAGGACGTAAGCGCGGCCTTCGGAGCATTCGGAACCGTTATCGACTGTTCCCTGATCAGCGACCGCGCCACCGGCCGCACCAAGGGCTTCGGGTTTGTTGAGATGGACGCAACCGAAGCCGCCAACGCGATGGCACAGCTCAACGGCAAGGACCTTGGTGGGCGTGCCATCACGGTCGCCGAAGCACGGGAGCGCACCAGCGGGACGCCGAGCAACTAGCGTGAGCCCTGGGGCGCCCGATGGCAGGGCGCCTCCCGCGTGTGCCGGGGAACGTCGCCTGGCGCTACCAGCCGGGTCGATTCGTGCCGCCGGGCCCCGGCCTGCTGTATCGACTGGCGATCGTGCTATCATCCCCCCATGAAACACACCCGTTGGTTCCCTGGCCTGTTCCTGGCCGCCGCACTGCAGGTGAGCATGGTGCCCATGGCTTCATCCCGATCCGACTCGACCGTTACCCGTCCCGTCGCCACCGTGCCCCACGTGGACCTCGCGCGCTACACCGGCCTGTGGTACGAGGTGGCGAAGATCCCCAACCGATTCCAGAAGCAGTGCGCGCGCGGCACCACCGCGGAGTACGCGCTGCGCGACGATGGGGAGATCAGCGTGATCAACCGGTGCATCAAGGAAGACGGAAGCACCGACGAAGCCGAAGGGGTCGCGAAGATCGTGGACGCGGCCAGCAACGCAAGACTCAAGGTGAGCTTCGTGAGCTTTCTCGGCTGGCGGCCGTTCTGGGGGGACTACTGGGTGATCGGCCTGGACGCGGACTACCGGTGGGCCATCATCGGCACCCCCGATCGCAAGTACGGCTGGGTGCTGGCGCGCACCCCGTCCCTCGACATGAACACCATGGACGCGATCTTTGCCATCATCGAGCGCAACGGCTATCCGCGTTCGGTGTTCGTGATGAGTCCGCAGGACTAGCCCCGCACCAAAGCGCCGTCAGATCCGGCCGATGGGCAGCCGCCGCACGCGCTTTCCGGTGGCGCTGAAGATGGCGTTGGTCACCGCCGGGCCCAGCGGGGGCACCGGCACCTCGCCCATGCCACCCGGCGCGGCGCGACTCTCGATGATGTGCGCCTCCACCTGCGGCATCTCGCCGATCTCCAGCATCGGAAAATCGGAGAAGTTCTCCTGCTGAACGCGGCCGTTGGCCACGGTGATCCTCTGCTTGAGCACCGCACTCAGGGCGAAGGCGATGGATCCCTCGCACTGCGCCTCGACCAGGTCGGGGTTGATCACCTGACCGCAGTCCACCACGCAGACCACGCGCCGCACGCGCGGCCATCCGTTCTCCACGGAGACCTCCGCCACCTCGGCCACGTAGGACCCGTAGCCGAAGAAGAACGCCACGCCACGGCCGACACCGGAGGGCAGCGGCTTTCCCCAGGCGGCCTTCTCGGCCGCCGTCTCGAGCACGCGGATCAGGCGCGCGTTGTCGTAGGTGTCGTCCGCGGCAGCGCGGCCGGACGCGCGCAGCATGTCCAGGCGCATCTCCAGCGGATCGCGTCCCGCGGCGACAGCGAGTTCGTCCACGAAGGACTGCACGACGAACGGGTTGTACGAGTTCACGGTGGAACGCCACGCCCCGCGCGGCAGCACGAAGGGAACGTGCGTGTACTCGACGTGGTAGTTGGGCACCGAATACGCGGGAAAATCGTTGGGATCGAAGCGTCCGGTGTAGGTATTGAGAATATGCCAGTGCCACGCCGCCGGCACTCCGTTGGCGTCCACCGAGCCGCGCAGCGTGTGCAGGCTCGCCGGGCGATAGCGATCGTGCTGGATGTCGTCCTCGCGCGTCCACACCACCTGCACCGGGCCCTCCACCTGGCGCGCGATCCCCGCCGCCTCGAGTTCCACATCCGGGTACAAGCGCCGCCCAAATCCGCCGCCCAGCAACGTCACGTTCACGGTCACCTGATTCGCGCGCAGGCCGAGGTAGCGCGCGACCGAGTCCTGCACGTCCTGCGGGTCCTGTGTGGGTGTCCAGATTTCGCACGCGTTCTTGTCCACACGGATGGTGCAGTTCATCGGTTCCATGGTGGCGTGGGCGAGGAATGGAATCTCGTAGGTCGCCTCCACCACGCGCGACGCGCCCGCGAGGACGCCGGCCGTGTCGCCGTCGTCGTGCAACACGTCGCCCTTGTCCGCGGCCAGCTTGTTGAAGCGCGCCGCCAGTTCTTCGGTGGACGCGCCGGCGTCGGGGCCCTCGTCCCACTCCACCGACAACGCGCGCACCCCCTGCAACGCCGACCACGTGTCGGCGGCGATCACGGCGACACCCGGTGCAATATAGAACTCGCCGCCCATCCCACCATATTCGACCACCTTGTACACGCCCGGCACCTTCATGGCCGCGGTCGCATCGTACCTGCGCACCTTCCCGCCGTACACCGGGCAGCGCGCGACAGCCGCATACCGCATGTCCGGCACCCGCGTGTCGAAGCCGAAGCGGGCGCGACCGTGGATGTAGTCCTGCGCATCGCTGCGACGGACTCGCGTTCCGATGAGGCGAAATTCGTCGGGGCTCTTGAGCGGCACGCGCTCGGGATCGGGAACCGGCAGCGTGGACGCCGCCTCGACCAGTTGACCGTAGGCCGCCTTCTGCCCGTTGCGGCCATACACCTCGCCGAGCTGGGCCGTACACGTGCTTCGGTCCACACCCCACTGGTTCGCCGCGGCGGTGATGAGCATCTCGCGCGCCACGGCGCCCGCGCGGCGCAGCCGATCGTAACAGCGGCGGATACTCAGGCTGCCGCCGGTCGCCTGGGGCCCGTAGCGCTCGTCGCTTGCGCCCGGCGCCTGCTGGATGCGCACGCTCTCCCACGGGACACCGAGTTCGTCGGCGACGATCATGGGCAGTCCGGTGCGAACCCCCTGCCCCATCTCGGAGCGCGTCACCCACACGGTGGTGGTCCCGTCGGAGGAAATCTGCAGAAGTATGTCGGGCGAAAATCCAGCGCGCGTCGACGGGTCGAACGAGTACGGGGCCTCCTGGTCGAGCAGCTTGACCCCCAGCACCAGGCCCGCGCCCACCAGGCCGGTGATGATGAGGAAGTCCCTGCGATTGAGCCGTTGAATGGGGATCATTTTGCACCTTCTTCGGCGGCGCGCCGGATGGCGCGGCGAATGCGGAGGTAGGTTCCGCACCGGCAGAGGTTGTCGCGCATGGCGGCGTCGATCTCTTCGTCGGTGGGATTGGGCTTCTGGCGCAGCAGCGCGGCGGCGTTCATGATCTGCCCCGGCTGGCAGTAGCCGCACTGCGATACACATTCCGTCTCCCACGCAGTCTGCAGCGGATCCGGACCGGCGGCGCCCAGCCCCTCGATGGTGGTCACTTCGCGCTCCCCCACGTCACCCACCGGGGTGGTGCAGCTTCGCACCGCCTTTCCCCCGACGAGCACCGTGCAACTGCCGCACAGCCCCACACCGCAGCCGAACTTGGCGCCGGTGAGTTCGAGGCGGTCACGCAACACCCACAGCAGCGGCATGTCGGCCGCCGCCTCGACGTTCTGATTCTTTCCGTTAACGAGGATGGTATAGACAGGCATGGTGAAGACTCCCTGCGGCCAGAGACCGCAACTATCCGCCGGCGCTCACACCCATATACATCTGTACGAAGAGCACGGTATCCATGTAGGCGTGGGCCAGAATCAGCGTCCACAGGTTCCGCTTCGAAACAATATACGCGATTGCGAGGGCAAGTCCCATCAGCGTGGTCTGGACGATACCCACGATGCCCCAGTCGAAGTGGGCGAGCCCGAAAACCACCGCGCTGATCACCAGCGCGATGCGCAGCGCGGCCTTGCCCCCGCCACCCATCTCCGCGAGCCGTGTGATGAGAAATCCGCGGTACAGCACCTCTTCTCCAAACGATGAAACAAACCACACCGCCGGCAGCGCCAGCAGCAACAGGGGGAGATTGCCGCGCAGGTAGTTGTAGCCACTCATGTCGGCGTTCTGCTGCCCCGTGGCCACGTTGGCCATCAGCATTGATCCGGCAATGAAGGCGGCGAGCGCGGCGATGAGGACGACGACCGACCACAGAACGGTTCGCACCATTCCGCGCCAGCCGGGGAACCGGAAACTCAGGCCGAAGTGCGCCCAGCTTTGCCCGCGAACGCGGAGCCCGGCCCGGATGGTGAGCAGCATGATCACGTTGGCCACCCACACCACCGCCTGCCGCAGCACCGGGTTCTCGCCCACGATACCCCACCCGATCGCGACCACCACCACGGCGACACCGAACACCAGGACGATTTCCGCGGCCTGCGCCGCGCGGTTGGACGCCAGTGCGGCTGCGAGGTTGCTCATTGAACCCTCCCCTACGTGGTGTACTTGCGGCGGCCACCGGCACGCGCCGCCATCGTGAAGCCCCACGCCGAGAGCGCGCCGGGAACGATCAGGCCGGGGATCGAGAGCCAGTGCGGAATCACCCATGTCCCGATGAGGACCTCCCAGCCGGTCAGCAGCCGGCCCACGTGAAACACGGCAACGACGAAGAAGATGACGGCGCTGATCTGAAAGTACGCTTTTTGACTCATCATTGTTCCTCCCGGCTACTTCGGAACCCGCCCGCTGCGCTGCAACCACCAGCGCATGCACCTGTGTGCCACGTTCACCGGCTCACAGAACATGAGCGGACAGCCACCCACGATACTCTGCACTCCCAGACGCTGGCACTCGCGCACCGCCTCGCTGGAGACACTCCCCGCACCGAACGAGCGGTGAAACCACACCCGCGCCACCCCGCGGTCCTTGCACTGGCGGACGATTGCGGCGGAGATGTCGGGGTGGGTGGCAATCACTACGCCGTCGAGCGGGCCGGGGATGGAGGCGACGTCCGGGTAACAAATGACGTCCTCGACGGTCTGCGCGTTGGGGTTCACCGGAAACACCTCGTAGCCGCCATCGCGCAACTTCTTGAAGATGGCGTTGGCGGCGGCGTCTCCCTTGCGGGAGACACCGGCCACCGCGATGCGGCGGCCCTGCAGAAACCGTGCGACCGAATCGGGTGTCCTCACTGGAATCACCTCTTCCGCAGCCGATGAACGATGCTATTTCGCGCGGTGCTTGCGCACTTCCATGGCGTAACCCAACCAGTAGAGGGCCGCGACCAGCGTCCAGATGGAGGCCAGAATGGTACCTCCGACGCGCTCCTCCGCTCCCCACCACCAGCCCGCCGCCGCAATGGTAAACACAACTGCGAGGAACAGTCTGCTGATTTTGAACGGCATGAAAACGCTCCCTCCGTTCACCGCGCACGCGACCGTCGCGCACCCAGATGTCACATGGTATGATAGATTATCGAATATCCGCAACCGGGCGGCACCGAAACCCGCACCCGCCTGAATCGCCTCATTCCTCTGGGGGTTGTCATGTCCCGAACGCTCACCACCCGGTCCCTGTGGACCGTAGCCCTTCTCGCCTTCCTTGCGCCCGCCGTCCTGCAGGCCCAGGTCATCGACTTCGAGACCCTGCCCGGCGGCGCGCCCACGGTGGATCAGCAGACCATCTCCACCGAGTACAACTCGCTCGGGGTGACCTTCTCGCTGCTCGACGTGGTCAGCGGGCTCCCCATCGGGTCGCCGCGCATCGCCAAGGCCGGCCTGCCCCAGACCGCCTTCGAGGGCTGTTATGCGGCCGATACTCCGTACGCGTATCTCGGCCTGGGCCAGAGCTTTCTCACCGACGGCACGGGCCTTGGCATCCAGGGTGACCTGCGCATCGAGTACGCCACGCCGGTGGCGCAGGCGTCCGGGCTGATTCTCGATATCGACTGCCGCGCCAATGGTGGACCACCGTGCGAGCAGTGGACCATCACCGCGTACGACGCGGTGGGATCCGTGCTGGATGTGGCCGTGCTGGACGCGCCCCAGGGCGCCATCAATCCTCAGTGCGCTTCTCCGCAGGCGGGCCCGGGCGACTCCAATGCGTTCGGCTGGACCGTCACCGCGGGCGGGCCGCTGATCAAGTCCATCATTCTGCGGCATACCGGGGCAGCCACCAACGTGGGGCTCGCCTTCGACAACTTCACCGTGGCAGGCCCTCCGGGGCCGCTGGACGTGATCGCGACCGCGTCGGTGGACACCGTCTGCATGGGTGAGTCGATCACGCTCTCCGCGTTCCCAGGCGGCGGGATGCCGCCATATACGTTTCAATGGCAGCAGGAGCTGGTGCCCTCGTGGTTCAACCTCGGCACCGGCAGCACACAGCTGGTGCAGGTGCTGCAGACCACGCGTTTCCGCGTGATCGTGACCGATGCCAACGCGAGCCAGGTCACCAGCGCGCCGGTGACGGTGTCCGCCCAGGGCGGGGTGCTGTGTTCCGCCAGCCTCTTGCTGAGCAACAACGGCGGTGACAACCTCATCCGTTACAGCTTCTTGAGCCAGCAACCCGAGGTGTTCGTACCCGCGGGCAGCGGCGGATTGAACGGCCCCTCCAAGCTGGTGTGCGGCCCCGATGGCAACATCTACGTCAGCAGTCAGAACAACGACCGCGTGCTGCAATATGACGGTGTGACCGGCGCGTTTATCAGCACCTTCGTGCCGGCCAGCAGCGGCGGACTCGACGGCCCGGTGGGAATCGACTTCGGCCCGGACGGCAACCTGTACGTGGTGTCGTTCGTGCTGAACGCGGTGCTGCGCTACAACGGAACCACAGGCGCGTTTATCGACACATTCGTTCCCAACGGCAGCGGCCTCAACACTCCCACCGGCATGATCTTCGGTCCCGACGACAATCTCTATGTCAGCAGCCGCGACGGCCACAAGGTGCTGCGCTTCAACGGCACCACCGGCGCCGCGCTGGGCGACTTCGTCACCGCCGCCAGTGGCGGACTCAACGCGCCGCGCGGCCTGGTGTTCGGCCCGGACGGCAACCTGTACGTCTGCGAGGAGATCAACGACAGCGTGCGCCGCTACAACGGAAGCACCGGTGCATTCATCGACGTGTTCATCGCCGGCGGCAGCGGAGGGCTGGATCGCGCCAACGACATCGCCTTCGGGCCGGATGGCGTGTGCTACGTGGCCAGTTTCAACAACGACAAGCTGCTCGCCTACGACGGGGGCACCGGCGCCTTCCTCGGCGCGCTCCCCGACGGGATCCTCAACGGCCCGGCGTGGATCGCCATCGGGTGCCATCCGCGGGCAACGGGCGTGGGCGGCGGTGCCGCTGCTCCGCGGCCGCAACTGTCGGTGGAACCCAACGTGCCCAACCCGTTCAACCCGTGGACCACGGTGGCCTTCACGCTGCCGGCGGCGGGCCCGGCGCGGGTGACGGTGGTGGACGTGACGGGACGGGTGATCGCAACCCTGCTGGATAGGAGCCTGGCGGCGGGACGGCACGAGGTGGAGTGGAAGGGTGACACCCGTGCGGGCACACCGGCGCCGTCGGGGGTCTACTTTGTGCGCGTGCAGAGCGGCGGTGTCTCGGCGGCGGGCAAGATGATCCTGCTGCGCTGATTACGGTGCGCGCTTCTTCACCGCGTAGTGGAAATCGCGGCCGTCGATGCGCACCAGCGAACACTCCTGACCCGCGCTGCGCGCCCACGCGGGCAGGTCGAACTCGATGGCCGGGTCGTCCGCGATCACCAGCACCGTGCCGCCCGGCGGAAGCGCCTTGACCGCGTCCGAGGTGCGGATCACCGGCACCGGGCAGAACTCGCCGCGCGCGTCCACCACGACGGCGGCCACGCCGAGCGACGTGGACAACCTGCGGGGTGACGTCATTGCTTCCCGCGCACCTTCCAGTCCTTGAGGAGCAGGCCGTAGAAGGCGGTGTCCGACACCTCACCCGCGACGATCCATCGTTCTCGCAACAGCCCTTCGCGCAGGAATCCGAGACGTTCCAGGCATTTCACCGACGCGATGTTGCGCGGATCGACATCCGCCTCCACGCGATTCATATTCAACTCCGCGAACGCATAATCGAGCAGCGCCGTCAGCGCCTCCTGCATGTAGCCGTTGCCCCACGAGTCCGAGGCCAGACTGTAGCCGACCTCCGCCCGGCGGCAATGCTCCATCATGTCGAACAAGGTGCACGTGCCAATCAGGGTTTCCGTGTCCTTGCGGACCACACCGAGGCTGATGTACTCACCCGTTCGCATGGCGGTGAGTTCGCGCCCGATATGAGACGGGGCTTCGTCGGGGGACGTCCACGGCTCCGTGTTCCAGTAGCGCATGACCTTCAGATCCGAGAAAATCCTGAAAAGGCGGTCCCCATCGGACCCCCGTAACGGCCGCAGCAACAGCCGCGCCGTCTCGAGGTTAAGTTGTTGGAAGGAATGCATGGGAAGGTGCGGGCGGGGTGTCTACTTACCCCCGCTGCGGTAGAAGCGAACCTCCGCCTTCTCCAGCGTGGCCAGCCCCGCGCCGATGGAGCCTTCGATCTCGCCCAGGAACGCGTCCAGTTTGTCGCGCGTGTCGACAATCTCCACCACGATGGGCAGGTCTTCCGAAAGGCGCAGGATCTTGGCGGTGTGGATGCGGCTGTTGGCGCCGAAGCCCATGATGCCGCGCAGGACGGTGGCGCCGGCGAGTTTGCGTTCACGCGCCTGCGAGACGATCCACTCGTACAGCGGCTTGCCACCGTGCTTGTCGCTCTCGCCGATGAAGATGCGCAGCAGACAGCCTTCCTGGGGAAGCGTCATGGGTTACCTCCAGATGGCGAACGCGCCTGCCCGACCCGCCCACACCGCCACCAGGCACAGCACCACGTTCGTGGTCACGTTGAGGGACGCGATCAGCAGTTCGCCGTCGCGCAACAGGTTGAGGGTCTCGTTGCCGAAGGTCGAGAAGGTGGTGAAGCCGCCCAGCAGACCCACGAACACGAACAGCCGTGTCTCCGCCGAGAACATGCCGCGCGCGTCGGCCAGGTAGGAGAGTCCGCCGATCAACAGGCAGCCCAGCACGTTGACCGCGAGCGTGCCGTAGGGGAAGGCGGCGCTGCCCGATGACTGCTGCGCCCACCCGCTCACCAGGTAACGCAGGACCGCTCCCGCGAATCCGCCGCATCCGATCCAGAAGAGCTTCATGAGTATATGCCGGTGGGTACGGGTAACACGGGGCGTTCTCCTCCACATCTCAAGGGATCACGGCGCCAGCACCAGGCGATGCGCGTTGCCGATGCGTGACGTCGTCTGCGGCGGAACACCCGCGCGCGCCGCGTACTCGGGCCAGCGCCGGACGACATCCCGCACATGGGTGAGGATCTCCAGGGCGCGGCCGCGCTTGAGCGATATCGTCCGGCCACAGGATACGAAATCGTCCGCCGAAAAGCCATCCCGGCGGCCGTTGAGGGACATCTGCTGCGCGGCGGTCCAGCGCCCCGACGGGTTCCACGCGTAGGTCACGTCGAACGCGGGCGAGAGCGACCACGCGCCCGCGCGGTCCATCAGAAACGCGATGTTTTTGACGTGGTCATCCTGGTTGCGCGCCACGATGTTGAACACCATGCGCGTGAACTGCTGCTCGATGCTCGCTATGGGCAAGCCCAGCCGGCGCATCACGTCGAAGGCCTGTTCGTATGAGTAAGCACCGGGCAGGTTGTAGTCGTAGTGCGCCAGCGCGCCGAGCGAGAGCATGTGCACCTTGGCACCCGTTTCGGTACGGTCGAAACGCCTGGTCATGAAGTGGCTGCGACCACCCTCCTCGAGCAGCCGGCACTCCATCATGCTGATGCCGGCGTCGCGCGCCATCAATGCGTACGCGTACTCGATGAGGCTGTAACCCCGCGGGTCGTCCAGTTCCTTGTCCTTGTTTCCCGCCACACCGTCGAACTTGAGCAGCCAGTAGCTGAAACCATCGCCCGCGCGCACCTGGCCGGAGCGCACCTCGTTGGTGGACGGGTTCCAGGCGATGATGGCCTTGGCGCGCGCCCCGCCCGCCGACGTCCCCACGCGCAGGATGTCGGTGAGCGCGGCGCTGCGCTCGGCCAGGTCGAACGATCCGCGCAGGTTTTCGCGCCGGGTGAGGATCTCGCTCGCCAGCTCGACCAGCGCCGATATGTCCACCGGCTCGGACTCGCCGTGGAAAGGACCGATGCTCGGCTCGTACTCGAGCGCGCCCATGCCGCGCGCGCCGGTGTAGCACAGGCGCTCGACGGGGTTGAAGCTCTCCGGCTTGCGGCCTTCCCGCGCCAGCCACGCGTCGATGAGCGCGTTGCCGAACCGGTCCGGCAGCGAGTCCGCCAAGAGCCCGGGCAGGCCGTGGAACGTCTCTCGCGCGAGCGCGGGGAACGCGTAGATCTGCGGGGACAACGGCAGAGCGATCGGAGATACCTGGATCCCGCTGGCCGCGAACTCGGGCGTGTACTCAAAGAACGCCACGTCCTGTTCCGCCGACCAGCTCACCGCGCCGATGGTGCGGCCCCACAGGTTGACCTTCGCCACAGTCACGCGTCATCCCCCCAGGTCCACGGGGACGGCTTCTGCTTCTGCGTGGGCCGCGCGCGGCGGCGCTTCTTCCCCGCCAGCTTCACCTGCTGCAGCGGGCTCAGCGGCGGCTCCGGGATCAGCGCGTCGATGTTGCCGAGCAGCTCGAGCGCACCCAGCACACGCACGAGGCTCGCGGTCTGGGTGGAGTGCCCGGCCTCCATGCGCTGCAGGGTGGCCAGGGAAACCCCGGCCTCACGGGCCAGGGCTTCCTGGGTCAGGTTGCGGTTGAGCCGGTAGCGGGCGATCCGACGGCCGATCCGGCCGAGAACCGTGGCATCCGGGGAGGTGTTGCTATTCATAATAACACATCACATATGCATTATTAATGCCATTTATGACATTAATTTATCATATATGATGTGTTACCGCAACATCTTTACCCTGGAAAATCCGGCTGGGCCGTCTTCTCCTGGTCCTTGAACTGGAGCTCGTAGAGCTTGGCGTAGTGGTCGCCGCGCGCCAGCAGCTGGGCGTGCGTGCCCTCTTCGATGACACGCCCCTTGTGCAGCACCAGGATGCGGTCCACGTAGCGGATGGTGGAGAGGCGGTGCGCGATCACAATGGAGGTGCGCCCGGCCATGAATTTGCGCAGCGCGTCCTGCACCAGGAACTCGGTTTCGGTGTCCACGCTGGAGGTGGCCTCGTCCAGCACCAGGATATTGGGGTCGTAGACCAGCGCGCGCGCGAACGACAGCAATTGGCGCTCGCCCACCGAGAGCGAGCTGCCGCGCTCGCCCACGTTCTCCTCGTACTTCTTCGGCAGCCGCTCGATGAAACGCTCGGCGTTGATGTAGCGCGCCACCTCTTTGATCTTGTCTTCGCCGATGTCGGTGTTGCCCAGGTGGATGTTGTGGGCCACGCTGCCCGAGAACAAGAACACGTCCTGCAGCACGGTGGCCACATGGTGACGCAGGTCGGCCAGGCGGTACTTCTTGATGTCCACGCCATCGACCAGAATGCGCCCCTGCTCCACCTCGTAGAAGCGCGAGAGCAGCGAGATGATGGTGGTCTTGCCCGCTCCGGTGTAGCCCACGATGGCCACTTTCTCCCCCGCACCCACCGTGAAGCTCACGTCGTGCAGAACGGTCTCGTCCTTGTTGTACGCAAAGGTGACGTTCTCGAAGCGCACCTCGGTGGGCCGGTCCGGAAACGGCACCGGGTCGGGCGGGTCCACGATGCGCGGTTCGCGGTCGAGCACGCCGAAGATGCGCTCGGACGACGCCATGGCGGACTGGAGGATGTTGTACTTTTCCGAAAGGTCGCTGATGGGCCGGTAGAAGCGCTGCGCGTACTGGATGAACGCCACCAGCGACCCGAAGGTCATGGCGCCGGTGAGCACGTCCAGCCCGCCGAAGGCGATGATCAGCGCAATAGCCACCGCGCTCAGAAACTCCACCATGGGGTAGAAGACCGCGTAGGCCATGATGGACTGAATATGCGCTGCGTAGAGGTCGTTGTTGAGGTGCGAGAAGCGCCGGAACTGCGGCCGTTCGCGGTTGAAGATCTGCACCACGCTCATGCCGGTGACGTTCTCCTGCAGGAACGTATTTAGCGACGCCAGCCGCACGCGCACGTTGCGGTACGAATCGCGCGCCCTGGCGCGGAAGATGTGCGCGGCCACGTACAGGAACGGCAGCACCACGAAGGTGATCAGCGCCAGCTTCCAGTTTAGCCACAGCAGCACGCCGATGATGCCGGTGAGGGTGATGACGTCCAGCAGGATGGCGATCACACCCGAGGTGAACATCTCGTTCAGCGTCTCGACGTCGTTGGTGAGCCGCGTCATCAGGCGCCCCACCGGATTGCGGTCGAAGAAGGGAATGTCCAGCCGCTGCAGGCGCCGGAAGATCTGCATGCGCATGTCGAACATCACGCGCTGCCCCACCAGGCTCATGATGAGCCCGTGCAGATACGCCGCAAGGAAACCCACCAGCAGCGCGCCGGCCAGCAGCCCAACCACCTTGAGCAGCCCCGCGTAGCGGAGGTCCATGGCCACCTCGCCGGTGGGCGCGATGAAACGGTCGATGGCCAGCTTGGTGATGAAGGGCGGCGCCAGCTCGAGCACCGACTCGATGGTGAGCAGGCCGATGGCCCACGCCACCTTGCCCTTGTAGGGGCGCAGGTACCGGAGCAGCCGGCTCATGAGACGGCTGTCGTAGGGCTTCTCCTGCAGTTCGTCGGCCTGGATGTATTCCATGCGCTACTCTTGTTCCAGTGCAACCATGAGCATCTGCTTGCGGTACATCTCGGCGTAGATGCCGCCGTGCGCAATCAGTTGCTCGTGCGTGCCCGACTCCGCGATCTCGCCGTCGCGCATCACCATGACGCGGTCGGCCTGGCGCGCGGTGGACACGCGGTGGGAAATGAGGATGGCGGTACGTTTCTCCAGCTCGCCTTCCAGCGAGGAGAGGATGTTCTCCTCGGTGGTGGCGTCCACGCTGGAGAGGGCGTCGTCCAGGATGAGGATGCGCGGCTGCTTGGCCAGCGCGCGCGCTATGGCCACGCGCTGTTTCTGGCCGCCGGACAGGTTTATGCCGCGCTCTCCGATCATGGACTCGAACTTGTGCGGGAATGCCTCCACCTCATCGTAGATGGCGGCGGTGCGGCTGACCTCCTGCAACACCGGGTCGGGCAGTTCGGAGACGCCGAAGGAGATGTTCTCTCTTATCGTCTGTGAGAACAGAAAGATGTCCTGCGGCACCAGGCCGATCATGCCGCGCAGCGTCTGCAGCGGAATCTCGCGCACGTCGCAGCCCCCCACCAGCACGCGTCCCTGGGTGGGGTCGTAGAGGCGCATCAAGAGCGAGATGATGGTGGTCTTGCCGGAGCCGGTTGCGCCCACCACCGCCACCGTCTCGCCATCCTTCACCTCGAAGTTCACGTTGCGCACCACGTCGCCGCGGTCGCCGTTTCTCGAGTAGGAGAACGACACGTTTTCGAAGCGCACCGAGGCATCCGCCGGCATGGCGTCGGTGCACGCGCTCGCGTCGGTGATGTCGGCGGTTTCCGCCATGACGTCGTTGATGCGCTGCATGGACGCCAGTCCCTGCTCGGTCATGTTCATCACCCAGCCGGCGGCGATCACCGGGAACACCAGCATGGAGAGGTAGCCGTTGAAGGCCACGAACGTCCCCAGCGTGATCTCACCGCGGATCACCATGCGCCCGCCGAACAACAGGATGGCGAGCACCCCGAAGCCGGCCACGGTGGCAAGCAGCGGGTGCAGCAGGCTCTGCACCTTGAAGAGCTTCCAGTTGGCGTCGACGTAGTCGCTGCTGGCGGCGGCGAACTCGGCGGTCTCGTAGTCCTCGCGCGCGTACGCTTTGACCACGCGGATGCCGGACAGGTTCTCCTGCGCGCGCGCGTTGATGGAGGCGAACTTCTCCTGCACGCGCTCGAAGAGGCGGTGGATGATCTTGATGCTGTGGTATACGCCAAAGGTGAGCAGGGCCATGGGCAGCAACGCCGCGATCATCAGTTTCCACGACAGCACCGACATCAACGCGATGGCGAGGCTCGCAATCACGAATGTGTTCATGGAGTACATCACCGCCGGCCCCACCAGCGTGCGCACGGCGTTCAAGTCGTTGGTGGCCAGCGCCATGAGATCCCCGGTGCGGTGGCGGTGGTAGAAGGCCGGGCTCATGTTCTGCAGGTGCGCAAAGAAGTCCGCGCGCATGTCGATCTCGATGCGGCGCGACACGCCGATCATGATGCGGCGCATGAGAAAGCGAAACACCCCGGCGCAGGCGGTGATGCCCACCAGCAACCCGGCGTAGCCGAAGAGACGCTCGCGGGTGATACCGGCGGAGAGCGCATCGATCGCCGTCTTGAGAATCCACGGCGTGGCTATGGCGAAGATATCGGTCAGCACCAGGCTCGCGCCCCCCACGGCCAGGCGGGCGCGGTAGCGGCCCAGGTAGGAGAACACGGTGCGGATTGCGGCCCGGCGTTTTTCTTTGGAACTGGAAGGAGCGCTCATACTATCATCGCATGATCGGCGGACGTCCCTTTGGAATTGGAAGAATGGGAAAGGGTCTCGTTGTCAGGACGCCGTCGCCCGACAGGATTTCCCTAATATAGACGATTGCCCCCGTTTTCCGCAAACCAAGGAGCGGACCGCCGTGACCTTTCCCTCTCGCGACCAGGCGCTGACCATCCTGACCGAGCACACCAGCGGTGAGAGCCTCCTCAAACACGCCTACGCCGTGGAGGCGGCCATGCGTTACTACGCCGGGCGCGCCGGCGAGGACGTCGAGGCCTGGGGCGTGGCGGGGCTCCTGCACGACTTCGACTACGAGCGCTACCCCTCCCTGGAGGACCATCCGTTCAAGGGCGCCGAGATCCTGCGGGCCCGCGGCGTCGACGAGGCGCTGATTCAGACCATTCTCTCCCATGCTCCCCACACCGGCGTCGTGCCGGAGACACCCATGCAGAAGACACTGTACGCCGTCGATGAGCTGTGCGGCTTCGTCACCGCCGTGGCGCTGGTGCGTCCCTCGAAGAAGCTCGCGGACGTGGAGCCCTCGTCGGTCAAAAAGAAGCTCAAGGACAAGGGCTTCGCCCGCAACGTGAGCCGCGAGGACATCACCACCGGCGCGGAATTGATCGGGCTCCCGCTGGACGAGCACATCCAGAATGTCATCGACGCACTGAAGCCGGTCGCCGGCGAGCTCGGGCTATGAGCTGGCGCGGGTGGACCGGGGCAATGGCGCTGACGTGCCTCGCGGCGTTGGCCGTGGCCGATGCGCGCGCGCAACAGGGCGGCTCGGTGGACACGCGCCGCGACGTTGAGGAGCGAATCCGCGAACTCGAGATGCAGGTGGGCGGTGACGAGCCCGCCGAGCAGCAGTCCGTGGTGCTGCTGTGGCTGGCCGACCTGTACGTGTCGGCTGGGCGGCTGGACGACGCCCAGCGCGCCTACGAACAGGTGCTGGTGTTCTTCCCCTTCGACCCGGCCGCCACCAACGCATACGCGCGCTTCCTGCTGGAGCAGCGCTTCGACCCCGCGCACGCCGACAGCATCCTGCACGACGCGCTCAGCAACGCCAACGCGCTGCCGGCGCCGCCCCCGTACATCGGCCAGACCTATGCACTGCGCGCGCGTGCGTTGCGCGCGCTGGGCCGCTGCGACGAGGCCATCATCCCGTCGGACCACGCTCTGGCGCTGCTCGACGAGGACGCGGCCGAGGCGGCGCTGCGCGAGAAGGCGGCGTGCCTGGCGGGTACCGGCCGGCGCGACGAGGCACGCGCGTGCTACCTGGACCTGATCGGAGCCAGCGGCGCCTCCAACCCGGACGACATCAGCGCATTCATCGCCCTGCTCGCCGCCAGCGAGGGGCACGTGGACGCCGGCAGTGTGCGCGAGAGCATCGCCACCGCGGTGGACGACGCGCGCAAAGCGCGCCGCGAAAACGCGGCCGCCGAGGGCGCCGAGATCGTGGAACTGCGCGCCACCGACGGCGCGCGCATCGAAACCACCCTGCGCGCCGGAAGCAAGGCAGGCGCGGTACTCTTCGTCCCCGAGAACCGCGCGCGGCGCAGCGAGTTCACGCCCTACGCACAGCTGCTCGCACTGGACGGCACCACCACCCTCACGGTGGACCCGCGCGGTCACGGCGACAGCCGCTGCGATTCGCTGCCCGACGTGGCGTCGCTCTCCGACACCCACCGCGCGCGCATCGCCGACGACATCGCCACGGCGATCCTGTACCTGCGCGACCGCCTCGAGATTCCCGTGTCCGACATCGTGGTGGTGGGCGAGGGTGACGGCAGCGGCTACGTGGAGCGCGCGCGTCACGAACACGCGTTGCCGGTGGCAGTGGTGTATCTCTCCCCGGTGTTCGACCCGGAGGACCGGGCCACGGCATCGGCAATCTCCTTCCGCCCGCCGCGGGCGGCCCTGCTGCTGGCGAGCAACGAGGACGTGTACGCGGTGCGCTCGCTCGGCTTCTTCCTCGATACCGCCGGCCGGGATCTGGTCAAGACCCGCATCTTCAAGACGGCCGGCCACGGCGTCGGCATGCTGCGCGATCCCGGTCACTTTCTGGCCGTCAGCAACTGGATCGACGGCAACGCCTCCGCCCAGGACTGACCCGCCGCGTCCCCCGCGGGCGCTGGTACGATTGTTGCGGTTTTGCCGCACGCCATGCGGCACGCCGCCCTCATCTTTGCCATCACCGCCTTGCTGGCGGCCCTCACGCCCGCTCCCGCCGGCGCACAGGGAACCGATTCCGGGTGGATCGGCGAGTGGAACAATGAGGCACTATTCGACTCAACGACCACCCGCACGGAACTCCTGGAAATGGGACGCGCCGCGGTGGTGCTCGAGCAGTACGGCCTCGCGGAGATGTACTACCGGGAAATCCTGCTGCGCAACCCGGCCGACGTGGGCGCCATGTGGGAGCTTGCGGCCATGTACCGGAACACGGGGCGATTGGAGTATGCACGAGGACTGCTGACCCGGGCGGGCGCCCTGCAACCCGGCCGCAACGATATCAATGAGGCCCGGCGAGAGATCGAACGCGATCTTTTTGCCCAGGTGTCCGTGGAAGTTGACACCCTCATGGCCAGGGGAAAGTACGAACGGGCACTCCCGCGCCTGGCCGTTCTGCTCTCCATCGACGCCGAGAACGCCACCATGCACGCGTACAAGGCGCGCTGCCTCTCGGCCATAGGCCAGAACGACGCGGCGCTGTCCAACATCCAGCTCGCCATTGCCAAGGATCCCCGCGACGAGTTCTACCAGCTGCGCGACGAAATCGCACAGTCGGTCGAACAGCACCGCATCGCGGAGCTTGAGGGTTCCGCACGCAGCCTGCTCCAGTCCGGCGACTGGGTGCGCGAGGAAGCCTCCGACGCGTTGCAGGCCCTGCTGGCGCAGGACCCGTCCAACGAATGGGCGCGCGAGCAGTTCCGCGCGCTCTCCGAGGGCGCCACGCCACCGCCGCTTCCCTCGGATCCGCTTCCCCCGCGCCAGGTGGTGGACGCGGTGCGCGACATTGCGCCTGGATTCGCGGCGGTGCTCAACAACCACCTGCCGCTCATACTCGGCTTTCTGACGGTGCTGTTGCTGATCCGCTCGCCAATCGCGCGCGCCATCGCCGCACACGTGCGACGCCCGTCCCTGTTCTCCGGTGACCTGTCGCGTATCGACGTCGCCGACGTGCTTCGGGTGGCGCACGGCGCGGCTCTCACCGGGGCAATCTTGTTGAAGACGTCGGACGGCAAGGCGCGGGTCTACCTGGCCGACGGCGAACCGGTGCACTGCGCGGGCTTCGGCCTGGACGGCGTGGACGCGCTCACCTGGATCGTGCGCGAAGTCCACGACGGCCACTTCTGGTACCGGACGGTACGCTCGATGCCGGACGCCACCATCGACCAGCCCCTCGCCCTGTTCCTCGCGGACGGCGTGTCTTCGCCCGGCGGTGCGCCGGAACGGAAGTCGCGCAAGAAGTCCCGCATGTCCGAACTTCTCGAAACCAAGTCTGATTGATTAACTGAAGGCGCCCTGTCGGGGCGCATACGATGCTGCCCCGACGCGATTTCCGCAGCGCGATTTCAAATGTTTCGCGCGAGGACCATGAGCGGAGGGGCAGTGTCGTGTGCGCCCAACAATCAGTCGACGGTGGAGTTCTCTTCGACGGCCAGCGACAGCCGGGCCAGGTGATCCTCCAGCGCAGCGGTGAGACGGTCGAGGTTGCGGTGGGCGATCTCGGCCAGGTGCTGTTCGCGCGCATCCATGATGCGCTCGGCGGTGAGTCCTTCCAGCGCCATGCGGATGGCGGTGATGGGTGTGCGCAGGGCATGCGAGGTGCCGGTGATGTCGTCGGACGGCGTGGGGGACACCGAGTCGGCCGCCGCTTCGACCGCGGACCACAGGTCGCTCAGGTCCGCGAAGGGCTTGCGCAGCAGGCAATGTGCACCCACCGCGCCCGCGCGCGCGTCGAGCGCCTCGGAGGGATCGGCCGTCATCATGACGATGGGAGTCAGAATGCCGCGCGCGCGCAGCGCCTGCCCGAGTTCGATGCCCGACATGCCCGGCATATGAATGTCGGACACGATGACGTCGGGCGGATCGGCGGACACGGCCTCGATGGCCTCGTCGGCGCGGCGGTAACGATCGACCTCGTGGCCGCGGCTGGACAGCGATCGTCCGAGCCACTCGCGCATGAGGTCGTCATCCTCGATGAGGACGATGCGGATCACGTTCCTCTTCCCTCCAGTGTTCCCTCGCGGGAACGATGTTTGTTGGAATATCTGGCTTGCACCCAGAGGGTTCCGGCCCGGCAAAGGCAATCGATGTGCCACGCGCGAGGGGTGTTTTTGGGCGTCCCTATGCGGCATTCCACGGAAGCGCCGTCACCCCGGTGACCGCAATGCGGAACTCTCCGCCCGGTGGGCAAAAAGGGCGGGCGGGGCCGCCGCGCGCGCAATCTGCGACGGCGCGTTGAGGCCTGCAAGAGGGGATCAGAAGAGGACGGCGATGCCCGCGGTGGTGGCCCAGTCGCTCGCGCGCGCCGCGGAGGGACCGGCCTCGAGCTGGCCTTCCAGGAAGAAGCGCAGCGCGTCGGTCCAGCGGTACCCCGCTCCCGCAAAGAAGAGATCGCGCCGCGCGTCCAGGCGCCCGTAGTTCAGGGTAGTGACACCGGCGCGCACGCCGCCGTTCTCTCCCAGCCGCGCACCCACGCCCGCGCTGAAGCGGGTGTGGTCGTCGATGAGGCCGTCGAGCGACTCCGGCACGCGCTGCGCCCACACGTAGCCCGCGATGGCGAACAGGTCGAACGCGCCCAGCGAATCCGTGTAGGCGAGCGCCACCCCGATCTCGACCGTCTCCGACGAATAGGGGAAGAGGCGCGACTCGCCGGTCCCCGTCCCCAACCTCCCCATCGCCCACAGGACGTGGCGGGTTCCCGCCATGCGCGCGCGCAGCCGGACGCTGAAATCGCCCAGCCCGTTGTCGACGGTGGCCGTGTCCGTGGCCGTCACCAGCGGCTGCTCCACCGCCACCAGAAACGCGGTGCGCACGGGAAAGGCGGCGTAGATGCGGTAGATGGTGGCGTCGAGGGAGTCGCCGCGGCTCACCTCCAGGCTTGCGCGCAGGACCACCCGCTGGGGGGCAAGAAGAAAGGCCGATTCCGCGGCGGCGTTTTCGTAAACGCCGGTGGAATCGGCCTGTCTGGGAACGAGTGCGGCAACCAGCAGGGCCACCGCAAGTACGCCGCGTTTCAAAACGGCCCCGCGACGCGCGTCGCTAATTAACGACGCCCTCGAGGAGTTGGACACGCCCCTGGCGGATGAACTGAACCCAGATCGTCCGCCGGTTTCCCGGGAGCTTGTCCTTGGCGACGACTTTTCCGTAATCGTTCCAGGAACGATGGTGGATAACTTCGCCCACCTCGTAATCCCGATCCTCCGAGTACTCCGTCGCGCTTTCAACTTCGATGTCCTCCAGCGCGAGGCTCTGTTCCTGCGGGATCCTGTCGGCATCGTCGAGCTCGTCCTTCGGCATGTAGGGAAGGTAGCCCTCGCAACCGGGACACTTCAGCCAGAGGACGTCTTCCTTGCTCCCCTGCTTGATGATGTCCATGTCGAAGTCGGCCTTGCAGACCGAGCAATGCTGATGGATCGTGGTCGAAGTTACGCCCGTCATAATCTACTGTTCGCGCCCCTCTTACGAGATCACGCTACGACAGCATTCCTCCGCTTCGTCACTGGCGGCATACTTCGAACCGCACAGCGGACATGGGTACCCATCCAACCGCCCGTCCCGCTCCGCTTTCCTAAGGAGTTGCACGTACTTGACGTACTCCTTGTCCTTCATGAGCACCCCGCCTTTTTCCGGCTTTTCCATACCCAACTCCTCCGCGTTGAGGTGAAAATTCAGGCAACAGCCTAAACCGTTAATTCTGGCCGGGATACACAGGATGCTGTGCCCAGACGCACCCCAGATACAATATCTTGCGGCAAACCTAGGGCATGCCACAAGGGGGCGTCAAGCAAAAACTCACGCGGAGAGCAGACTCACATGCAGACTTGGTGCGGCAACACCGATGGAAACAATATATCCCTCAATGGCGAATCGCGCAAGGCATCAACCGGCGGCGGCCAGAGCGCTCGCCAGATCGGCCTGCAGATCTTCGACGTCTTCGATACCCACCGAGATACGCACCAGACCGGGCGTGACGCCGAGCTTGGTGCGTTCCGCTTCCGGAACGCTGCCGTGCGTCATCGACGCGGGATGGCTGATGAGACTCTCGACGCCACCGAGACTCTCGGCCAGCGTGAATATCTTCACCGCCTGCAGAAAACGATCCGCACGCGCGACGGTTTCCAGGTCGAAGGAGATGATGGCGCCGAAGCCACGCGCCTGGCGCTTCGCCAGTTCGTGGTGCGGGTGGTCCGGCAACCCCGGATAGTTGACCTTGCGGATGCCCTTCTGTGCGGCCAGGAACGCGGCCAGCACGCGCGCGTTCTCCTCGTGCTGCTTCATGCGCACCGCCAGCGTCTTGGTGCCGCGCAAGGCAAGAAAGCAGTCCAGCGGGCCGGGAACCGCGCCCACCGCGTTCTGCAGGAAGCGCAGGCGCTGCGCCATGGCGTCGTCGTTGACCACCACCACACCCCCCACCATGTCGCTGTGACCGTTGAGGTACTTGGTGGTGCTGTGCACCACGATATCCGCCCCCATGGTGAGCGGGTTCTGCAGGAACGGGCTCATGAAGGTGTTGTCGACGCACACCACCGCACCGGCGGCGTGGGCGAGGTCGGCCACCGCGCGGATGTCCGTCACGCGCAGCACCGGGTTGGTGGGCGATTCCAGGAACACCAGGCGCGTCTTCGGCGTGATGGTCTTGCGCACGGTGTCGAGATTCGACGTGTCGATGAAGTGAAACACCAGGCCGTAGTTCTTGAGCACCATCTCGAACAGCCGGTAGGTGCCGCCGTATACGTTGCCGCTGACCACGACTTCGTCGCCGGGCAGGAACAGCCGCAGGATGGTGTCGGTGGCCGCCATGCCGGAGGAATACGCCAGCCCGTGCTTGCCCTGCTCCAGTGCCGCCACGTTGCGCTCCAGCGCCTCGCGGGTGGGGTTGGCGGTGCGGGCGTACTCGTAGCCGCGGTGCTTGCCGATGCCGTCCTGTTTGTAGGTGGAGGTCTGGAAGATCGGCGTGTTCACCGCGCCGGTCTTTTCGTCGGGCCACTGTCCGGCGTGGATGCAATCGGTCGCAAAACCCATGGTTCTCCCGGCGAGCAACCCCGTCGGCTGCCGCCCGTTGGTGTCTTCAAACGTCCTGGATGCCATTCTTGACGAGCCATTCGTGCGAGTGGACCTTGCTTAGGTAACGCTCGCCCGTGTCCGGAATGAGCACCACCACGATGGCGTCGGGGCCAAGGTCGCGCGCGGCCCGGATGGCCGCCACCACCGCAGAGCCCGCCGAACTTCCCACCAGCAGTCCCTCTTCCCTGGCGAGGAGGCGTGTCATTACCAGCGAGTCGTGATCCGAAATGGTCAGCATCTCGTCGACGTACTCGAACTGGCAGGTGGTGGGAACGAAGTCCTCCCCGATGCCGTCCACAAGGTACTGGTGCGCCTCGATAGTCTCTTTGGTGCGGAAGTAGTGCGCGAGGATGCTGCCCTCGGGATCCACGCCGACCACCCGGACCTTCGGGTTCTGCTCCTTGAGGTAGCGGCCGATGCCGCTCACCGTGCCCCCGGTTCCCATGCCGCCCACGAACATGTCCACCTGGCCGCCGGTGTCGCGCCAGATCTCGGGGCCGGTGCTGCGGTAGTGCGCGTCCGGGTTCATCGGATTGTGGTACTGGTTGCTCAGCACCCCGTTTCGTTCCTTCGCGATACGCTTGGCTACGTTGTAGTAGCTCTCCGGCGAATCCGGCGGCGCCTCGGTGGGACAACGCACCACCTCTGCGCCATACGCTTTGATCATGGCTTCCTTCTCCACCGGCACCTTGTCGGGCATGGTGAAGACGCACTTGAAGCCGAGGATCGACGCCGCCAGCGCCAGGCCCACGCCGGTGTTGCCCGAGGTGCACTCCACGATGGTGCCGCCCGGCTTGAGGGTTCCTTTGCGGACCTCCTCCTGGATCATGTGCAGCCCGATGCGGTCCTTCACACTACCACCCGGGTTGAAGAACTCCAGTTTGCCCAGCACCGTGCATTCGAGATCCGCGGTGACCCGATTGAGACGCACCAGGGGGGTGTTGCCGATGGTGCCCAGGACATCCTCGGCGTACTTGACGCGGCGAAGTCGATCGCTCATGAGTCGCGGGCGCGATACGCCTCACGCCCTCCTCCTTGGAAAGGGCATTGAAAACAGCGGTTTCTTTGGGAAGGCGTCTGAATCCGACAGCGGCCCCGGACGAGCCTCCAGGTGCTTCTGTAATATCACAACCGCGCGGGGAGTTCAAACCGGGACGTGGGCGCGCACACCCCGCCGGCGGCCAGTGAGGAGTTGATGTCGTGATGCGTAGGCGCCTCGCCGCCCTCCCGCCCTGCCAGGGCGGCAAGCGCCGGCTCTTGGGGCAGATCTTCCGGCACCTGCCGCGGCCGGCTACGCGACCCCGTGCGTGGTGGTCGACGTCGACGACAAGCGGGCCAAGCCCGGCGGGACTTGTTCGACTACTTCGACTACATTGAAGTGTTCTACAATCGGAAGCGTCGGCACTCGAGCCTGGGCGGGATGAGCCCTGCTGAGTTCGAGGAGCAGATGCAAACATGTGCTTAACTGGGTGTCTACAGAACCGAGGGAAGCTCACTATCGCAGAATGATCCCCGGGGCATTGACCAAGGGTTTTTCAGCAACCTGCTAGATTAGCTAAAGTCTTGTTCCACGGCTGCGTTGATTGCGTCATCACCACGAAGCTAGGTGGTGAAGAAGGAACTCAACATGTTGAGAGGGAAGATACGAGCTGTCCTAGTGTGCGTGCTACTTGGTGCGACGCCAACTGGCGCGGGTATCGAGATCGTGCGAGATCCGTCGGCTTGGGACTACGCACCACTCCTGTATTCCGACCTCGTGGTTCGCGGGTCCATATCTTCGTTATCGGAAGCGGACGTTTCGACGGCTGATTTGTGGATGGATCCCCCTGAACGCAGGGCCAAGGTGCCTGATATGAAGAGAACGATGCTCTTTGTCTCAATTGATGTGGCAGAGGTTCTTCGGGGCCCGGCAGTACCATCAAAACAGACGTTCTTGGTTTGGGATGACTTGGCGGAGGCCAAACGAGCCTATCGGATCGGTAATGAGATGATTGTTTGCGGGTATCACCACAGCATCCTGAACACATACTACCAGACCACGCCATACGGGCGCTACCTGCGGGAGGGGGATGGCTGGAGAACCGAAGAAACCTCGCGCGGTCGACGCTTGTTCGCGGATTCCGAGTTGCGCGCCAAAATTTCGTCGATGGCCTTGAGCATCGTGGCCGGTGAGGCTGATTTGATTGTTCAAGGGGTGATTCAATCCGTCGCGAAGGGGACTGTGTACGGGCCCGATAGTACCTCGGCGGAGTTGGTATCGATTGACGTGCGGATCGAAGTCGTAAAGAAGGTAAGAGTTGACGGTGACGTTGTAACTGTGGTCGCACTTACGCGCGGGCTTTACCTGCCCGCATGGCGAGCACATGTCCCGCGCGACTACGCGATCGGCCAGCGATGGCTGTGCTTTCTCAAGCGAAACGAGTTTGGATGGTTCCCGTTCGCAGGCACCAACGGTTTTCTGCGGGTCGAGCAAGATGGCTATGTGTATGACGAACGGACACCGTATTGGCTCTCGAAGGACCGAATCGAGAGCGCGATTACAGAAGCCAGCGCGGGAGAAGGTCCATGAAGCGGTTCTCTCCCTGGGGGAGGACGGGTACACGATGTCGGGCGACGAGTACTGGTGCGAGCTTTGCGCGGCGGCGGAGTTTCGGCGCGAGCAAAGCCAGTTACACTGATCGCTCGACGCCGACCGGGCGCTATCCCTTGGTGCAGCAAACGGGCCAGAAACGGGGCGTTTTGCTAGACCGACGAGCCCGTCCCCGCTAGTGCAACAGGACCACCTTGCGCACCGCCTTGGCGTCCCCCGCGCGGATGCGCACGAAGTAGATGCCGGCCGGCATGGGAATGCTCTCTTCGTTGCGCCCGTCCCAGCGCAGGGTGAGCACGTCCTCGAACTGCGGCTGGTCCGCGAGCTGGCGGATGCGCCGCCCGCGCACGTCGTATACATCCACCTGCACCTGCGTGGCCAGTCGTTGCGAGGCGCGCGGTTCGCCACTGTAGGTGCGCGGCACCTGGATGGAGAACGTGATGTTGCCGTTGGACGGGTTGGGCGCGATGCCGCTCACCAGCTCACCTGACCCGGGTGGAATGGCCGCGGTCTGGCCCACGATCTGAGACTGCGACTGATAGGTCTGCGTCCCGTTCTCGACCGGCAGTGTGAACGTTCCCACCACGTAGTAGCGGTAGTCCCGCCCCGGTTCGACATTGAGGTCGGTGTGGTGGTAGGGCACGAACCCGGCCGTTCCCGGCCCCGAGGGGGTCACGTTCTCGGCGATGCGCAAACCGGGCAGTTCCTCCCCCGGTTCCAGCCGGTACACGTCGAACCGGGTTCCGAAAACGTCCCCGGCGGTTTCCCACCCCAGGTCGATGCGGTTGTGTTTCACCACCGCGCCAATGTGTGTGTAGTTGACGCCGGTGAAGTAGATCTTCTTGGAATACGCGGGCCCCTGATAGCCGACCGAGTTGCGGGCCCGGACGGCGACGGCACTCAGTCCCACCGATGCGAGCGTGATGGGCAGTTCGAACTCCTCCACCACTTCGTCGAGGTGTCCGTCCAGGGGCGTCAGGTTGACCCCGGCGCTTGCGCCGAGGGAAAGCTTCACCTCACCCAGCGGGGCCGCATAGTCCGCTCGGAACTCCGGATCCTGGGCGCGGTTCCGGTTGGGGACCGCGTGCGAAACCACACGAAAGCGCAGCGTGAACTGGTTGGTGGTGACCGTCTCCGCGCCCGCCGGCTCGAAGATCACCTCCGGCGCGGCCTCGAAGATGTCCGGATAGCCGTTGTTGTTGTTGTCGATCACACCCAGGTGCCCCCGGCTGTACCGGCACCAGGGCCGGTCCTGGCCGATGCGCGACCACGTGTGCATGATGCAGGGGGTGACGGCCTCGCAGCGCAATTCCTCGCCGCTCGGGCCGGTCATCGAGATGTTCCCGTTCCGGTAGTTGAGATAGCCGGAGGTGTCGCCGCAACCGCCCGGCGCACCCGGGTACTCGTCGAGCGTCCAGAAGCAGTGCCCCACCTCGTGCTGCACGATCTTGGAGTACACCAGCGTCTCACCGATGTTGTTGGGATCGCCACCGGCCGGGAACGGCTCCACCATGTACGGACCACCGAGATTGGCGTACGCGGTGTAGTTGGCGTTTCCGTCTCCGAAGCGATGGAAGGGCGAGGTGCGCGCGCACGCGATGAACGACGTGACCACCCAGCGGGTGCGGAACCTCGTCCGCTCACTCTCGTTGAACTCGTGCACGATCCCCAGCGAGTTGTTGCTCTGCTGACCCCAGCCGAGCGTGCGCATCACATCGTTGATCCATAACTCGTCGTTGGACATGTCGTGGGAACGGGGCTCGTAGCCGGTGGGGACCCGTTCGATCAGGTTGAAGGTGGTATTGATGTCCATCTGCGTCCACTCCTGCCAAGCGAGGAACGCGCCCGCCGAACCGATGCGCGCCTCGCGCATGTCGTCGTCGGACCAGTTCTCCCGGTCGGGCTCCCGGGTTCCATCGCTCTCCGGAAAGATGAACGTGGCCAGGATGCTCCCCGTCATGATCTCGGAATTCTGATTCATGTTGCGGGCGGGCTGGGGACGGGGCGCGTCGCCGCGCAGCGCCATGGAGCGCTCCACCTCGCGCTGGATCTCGCGCACCTTCTCCGGCGGCGTGGTGAGCACCACGCAGTCCAGCGGATCGACGGCGCCCGCGGCGCCGGGGGCCGCGGCATCGGGCGCACGCTCGGCGAGTGCGTAGGCGTCCGCAATCCACCCCCACGACTCCGACGCGGCGCGCAGCGGCGCACTGCCGGGACCCGCCGGCTCCGGGGCGAACGCCGCCGGCACGGTCAACGCGGCCGCCACGCCGGGCGGTACACTGCAAACGATCACACGGTCCTGCACGAAGAGGTTGACGTTCCACGCGCCGGCCGCGATCAGCGCGTCGCGGAACGTGACCGCGTCTTCGACGGTCGCGCCGGCGCCGATGAAGTATGTGCGCTCGCCAACATCGGCGGGACGCGCGCGCACCTCCAGGATCTCCGTCCTGCTGGCATTCGTTGCCGCCGGAAGCAGCATGACGACCGCGGCGAGCGCGGCAACCGTTCCATGGATTCGCTTCATCGCTTCTTGCACCGGACCTTTCCGCCTGGCCGGGCATCGCCGGGGGGGGCGACGCGGCGGCAGGCGCCTCGTTCAGGGGGACGGGAGCAGCGGCCTTGCACCGTCGCCGAAGGCGACGAGCACGCTGGTCGTCCGGGACTCGCGCGGCCCCGTTTCCGGGATTCCCTTCACCGCGGGGACGGTGCGGGTCTCGCGCACGCGTTCGATTTCGCAGCGCGCCAGGTGAAAGACGGGCACATCCGGGGATCGCCACACCTTGACCCGGTCCACATTGCGCTGCATCAGCTTCACGTTTCCCGCGGGAATCTCGCGGGCAACGACCTTCTCGAACTGCCGCATGTCGCCGGCAATCTCACCGGCGGGGGTTGAAATCACGACATCGGGCGTAATGAGCCAGTCGTTTTCGGAGGTGGGGTTTACGATCGTGAGCCGTGTCAGGTTGCGGGGATCACCCTGCTCGACCGGGGCACGGCCTCGTTTAATATAAAGCCGGCTGACGTACTGGTAAAGGGAGTCCCCGGGGGTCATGGTGCGCACGGCCCCGGAAACCAGGAAACGGGCGACGTCCCGGTCCCCGGCCGGGCTCCGGGCGGGGCCGGCCTCGATCTCCAGCCACCAGGCATCCTGGCCCTTTTCGCGGGCCACGACGGCCAGGTACACCTCGCTCGAGTCGGTCTGCCCCATGGCCTCGTCGATCACCACGTAACGGCACCAGCGGCCGACGGTGAAGTCCACGTCGCGGATATCGATGCCCGGCAGGAGGAGCGATCCCGGCGAGTCGGCCCGCACCGGGGGCGCGGCCGCACAGAGAAGGAGGGTGGCGGTGACGAGGGCGGCGCGGCTAGTGCGCCACCCTGGGCCAGTCGGTGTCGAAATCGAAATCCGGATCATCGGTCTCCGTGTGGCATTTGACACAACTCTCCACCGCGCGGCCGGCGTAGTTGCCGTCGCGCGTGTGCTCGCTGCCGGGCCCGTGGCACGCCTCGCACTGCACGTCGACCAGGTCGACCAGCGCGCCGCGCGCACGAACCCCGGAGAAGCCGCCGGCATCTCCATAACCGGTCACGTGGCAACCCACGCAGTTGGTGTCGCGATGCACGAACTGCGACGAGAGGGTGACGTAGGCGCGCGCGTGCGCCGTGCCCATGTAGACCTCGAACTCCTCGAGGTGGCACGACTGGCAGGCCGCCACGCCCAGGTAGCGGTTACCACCCGGCACGTCGTCGGCGCGCTTCAGCTGTTCCCGCGCGTAGAGTTCCTTCTGGCTCTCGCGGTTCTCCGCGTCGAACGCGTCGAGCAGCTTCGCCATCTCCGGGTCATCCGGGAACGATGCGATCAGCGGATAGACGCGGTTGCGGTAGCCCTCCATCTTGCCGCCGGAGAGCTGGATGCCCAGTTCGCCAATGTGCATCCCCTGGTAGGTGGCGCGCACCAGCGCCGTCTTCCCCACCATCACCGGCTCTCCCAGGGGGCGGCCCTGCGGGTCGTGCCCCAGCACCATGAAGTCGATGCCGTCCACCGCTTCGGCCAGCGCTGCCGCCTCATCCTGCGACATGTGCGCGAGAACGACCAGGATGTCGCAGGCCGCCCGCAGTTCCGGAACCACGGCGCGGGCGGCATCCGCCGGATCCTCGATGACGTAGGTGAGGCTCTCCACCTGCTTCGGCGCCTCTCCCACCCCGCGCGCCGCGCGGGTGGCCGGGGAGAGCAAGCCCAGGAATCCAAAGCGCGTTCCCGCGCGCTCGACGATGACGTAGGGGGGAAATGCGGTCCCCCGCTTGTCGGCGGTCTTGTCCGCCCGCCCGCCGGTTCGAACCCGCAGCGAATCCCCCCGCGCCACCAGGTTGGCGCACACCACCGGCAGGTGGTAGCTGCGGGCGTCCTTGACCAGGGCGGCCAGCCCGAAGTTGAGATCCATCTCGCCGATACCCACCGCGTCGTAGCCCAGCACCTCCATCATCCTGGCCACGAAGTGCGACTTGGCCTCGTTGAACACGTCGGCGGTGCCATAGAAGTCCCCCGCCGTGCACACCACGACCGGCGCCGGCATGGCCCTCAGATCCTTGTACAACCTCGCCCGCCGGGCGAGACCGCCAGAGGCGGTGGCGTGTCACCCACAGGGGCGGTAGTACGCGCGCGTGTCGCTCTCGTAGATCAAGCGCGCGTCCGGCTCCGGCGGCGCCGCCGGTGGCGGCGACTGCGCGGACCCGAACACGGCGGCGAGAAGCACCGCGACCAGCGTGTAGCGCCCGTGGGACATCGGATGGGTACTCATGCCACAAATATATCACGCCGGCATGCGCAATCGCAACTGATTGCAGGGAATTAAGTTGGGAGGGTTGCCGCGGCAGAAAAAGAGCAGGCGGGGCGCCGGGCGCTCCGCCTGCCAGGAATAGACCGTAAACGGTCCCCTTACACCTTGACGCGGTCCTTCAATGCACGGCCCGCTGAGAATGCCGGGAACTTGGTCGCCGGAATCTCAATGGTCGCGCCCGTCTGCGGATTCCGTCCTTCCCGCTTCTTCCGCCTGCGGATCTGGAACGTTCCGAAGCCCGTGATCTGGACCTTGCGACCCGACTTGAGCTCGTTGGCGATGATGCCGTTCTTGGGAGTGGTGCTGAAAATCGCATCGACGACGCTCTTGGCGTCCTTCATCGTAAGCCCGGTCTTCTGCGCTACGCGTTCGATCAGCTCGGTTTTGTTCATAGAGTCACCTCCTTCCCGTTCTCATGCGGACTCTATCGACCCACAAAAAAACGTGTCAACACTTATTCCGGGGTTCTTGGCGTGGCGACGGCCCGTTTCCGGTCCGGTCACGCGCGTGCCCCGGCGGGTGCGGATCAGAACTGGCCGATCAGCCCGCTGCCGACGCCCCGATCGCCCGATTCGCCATAGAGATCCGGGTGCGCCTTCAGCGCGATTCTGAAGTAGTACTGCCATTCGTCACCGAGCTGCTGGCGGGAGAAGCTGATGGCCCAGCAGTGCAGGTCGCGGGTGATGCCGAAGTTCTGGCCGTTGAGCTGCAGCCGCTCCACGTCGTAGATGGTGGAGTAGTCGATGCGCCAGTTTTCGGTGAGTTTGATGTCCCAGCCCACGCGCATGGTCGAACTGGCGATGCCGTTGGCGCCCTTGCTGTAACTGAACCCGAGGGAGAGGCTCCACGGCTGGCGGCCCTCCTTGAGCCCCAGTTCCCCACCCATGGGCCGCTCCTCGCCGAACTCCCCGGTCTGGCTGAACTGGACACCCCCGGCGGCGAATTCGCTGGGTGAGGTGCGGGTGGTATCGGCGCTGTCGGCAGCCGCCACCACGTTGAGTTCCTTCACCTCCACCACCGACGAGCGCCCGAAGGGGTGCGAGCCGCGGATGGCGAAACCGGCGGTGGCGCTGGTGTTGAGGATGTCGAAGTTGTACGGATCGACGGTGTGGTTGAGCGAGATGTTGGCGCCCGCGATCACCGTGTTGAACGTGCTGCTGATGTTCGACCAGGCGCGGTTCTGCGGAAGGTCCGGCGTGTAACGCGTGCCCAGGTTCCAGATCACCACGCCCGAGAGCTTCTGCATCTCCTCTTCGCCGCTCGACGACGTGTCCGGGCGGGCGATCTTGATGTCGATGGAGTTGCGCAGACCCAGCGCCACCGACTGTTGGCGGGGCCGCTCGTTGCGCGGGGGCGTGTAGTTGTACGACGCCGACGGCGTGAGCGTGTGGCGGATGCCGCGCAGCCGGCCGATGCGCGGGTAGAAGGTGCCGAAGAAGTTGGTGTTGGCGTTGGCACCCAGGCTCCAGTTGAACTCGTTGTTGGTGGTGAGCGAGTCCAGCGCGGCAACCGAGAGGGTGTCGATGACCCCGCCGATGGTCCGGTACTCGTCGTGCGCCTCGCGCTGGTAGTCGGTGCGCGTGGTGGCGAAGTTCATGCCCAGGGTGGGTGACAGCGTGACGAAGCGGACCCGCTGCGGACTGGAAAAGTTGAGCGCGGCGCGGCCGGAGGTCACGTCGGTGGTTTCGAAGAGCCTCTCGTTCACGCGGCGGTTGGCGGACACCGCCGGCGAGTAGCGCGTGTTCTTGAGCAGGCTCTCCCAGAATCCCTCCGCCGTGCCGGAGTTGGACCCGAACCACAGGTTGCGCGACGGAATCGACACCGAGATGTCGGGCAGGGTCATGTCCAGCACGACGGCGCGCGGGTCGGTGATGTTGAGGTTCTGGGTGCGGCTGGCCGAGGCGCTGAAACCCACCGTGTCCCAGCTCTTGCGCACGCTCACCGTGGAGCGGATGGAGCGATCGATGTAGCGCTGCACGTTGTCGATGGTATTGATACTCTGCGGCGCCTCGTCGCTGGAAACGAAACGCAACTGCGCGTCGAGGGTGAAGCGCTGTCCCAGGTTCTGATTGTGCGAGCCGTCGAAGGTCCACTCCGTGCTCTGGTCCTGCAGATCCTTGTAGTACGAAAAGTTCAAGCCGCCGCGAAAGCGGTAGCGCAGCGCATACCGGTTCTGGACATGCATGCGCCACGAGCGATCCTCGTTGAAGTCGGTGACGAAGGTGAAATCGGTGTAGTCGTTGGTGGCCCAGTAGTAGCCGATGTTGCGGATGAAGCGCCCCGACGAGCCGGTGACGCCGAACTCGATGTCGGGCCGCAGAAAGCCGGACTTGCGCCCGCGGCTGATGCTGTTGGCCATGAAGGGCAGCACGAAGACCGGCGTATCCCCGATGTGCAGCCAGATGGGCCCGGTGAACACCTTGTCGTCGGGGTAGACCTTCATGGTGCGCGCCGAGAAGTGGAAGTGTGGCCTGGCGAGATCGCAGGTGGTGTAGTACGAGTTCCACACCTTCATCTCGTTTTCGCCCACCTTGGCCATGTTCTCGCCGCTGTAGTACCCCTGCTCGTACTTCGTGGACCCGGATGTCACCAGGCCGGTCTCGGAATCCATGTCGTAGCCCATGCGCTGGCCCAGCAGCTTCTGGCCGGTCTCGGTGAGCACCGGGCTGCCGTCGGCGTCCAGGATCTGCAGGTCGTAGTAATAGGTGATGGTCTCGCCGGAAAGCTCGCTGTTGCGATAGCGCACGCGTGCGCCGTCGTGCAGCACCAGCTGCTTCTTCTCGGAGTAGTACTGCACGTGATCGGCGGCGTAGGCCACTTCGTCGCCGCGCTTGGTGAAGTCCACGTAGGTGAGCAGCGTGTCTTCGGCGGCGCGCAGGCTGTCCGCGGTTTCGTTGAACGCCAGATCGACGTAGCGATACACGCCGTCCGCGTTTCCGGCCACGTCTACGTAGTCTATGGCGCGCTCGCCGAAACGGAAGAACATCTGCTGGCCGCGCACGGAATTGCTCTCGATCTTGCGCGGGTTGTCGGGGAAGTACTCCGACGACGCGTCACCGCGCACGCGCAGCGAGTCCACCCCGCTGCCCTGCATGTAGAGCGTCATCGCATTGCCGCGGATGCGGCTGTCGCGGTTGATGGTCATGGAGTCGGTGGCCGCCTCCACGATCTCCGCCTTGCCCTCGACGTCCACCTGGTAGATCTCGTTTTCGTTGTAGTACGCGATCATGCGCTCCCCGCGCATGGTGGTGTTGGCCTGGCGCGCGATGGGGTTGCCGTACAGCTCGATGCGCTTGAGGTCGTCGAACACCATGGCCGAGTCGCACTGGGTCACGGTGTTGCCCTTGATGATGCGAACCCGGTAGTAGGCGGTGGCGCGCGAGCTGTCCGGAAACACGCGCATGGTGTCGGCCACCACGTTCACCGGCTCGGGGTCGTTGGGCCCGGAGATCAGCACGGGGTCGCGGTCGATCACACCCTCGCCGCGGTTGCGGTGGTAGACCCCGTGGCGGCCGCGCACCACGATGCCCTGGTTCTCGCTGGTCAGTTCGACGTTGCCAAACGCCTCTGCCCGCCCCACGCCGCGCTCGTAGAGCAGCCGGTCGGTCTTGAGCACGGAGGTGGAGTCGCGCGCCACCACGTTGCCGACCAGCCACGCCTGCCCGGTGGTGCGCGAGTAGCGCGCCTCGTCGCAGGTGATCACCCAGCCCGGGTCCACGATGCGCACGTTCTTGCGCAGGATGGCGAGGTCCTCGTTCTGCCGGTACTCGCCTTCCGAGCCGGTCATGGTCATGTCGCCCTGCAGCACCTTCACGTTGCCGTCGAGGAGGGTCAGGCGCTGGATCGAATAGGACAGGCCGTGGTCTGCGTTGAGGGTGACGTCGCCGTGCACGACGACCACGTTGTCGATGAGTTCCAGGATGGTTTCGCCGCCGGTGCTGCGCAGCGTGCTGCGGTCGGCGTTGACGTCGAAGTAGTCCGCCTCGCCGGTCTGTTGCGCGGCCCCCCGGTCGGCGGCGGCCTGCGCGGCGAGAACCGCGGCGGCGCACAGGGCCACGTAGCGGAGGCGTGATCGGAGGTCAACGGGTCTCGTCGGCATCGGATGTCGTCCCAGGCGGGGCGACTGCCGGATCTCCTGCGGCGTGTGCGCACGCGGCCCGCGGCGAGCAGCGCCACGCCCACCACGGCGGCGTCGTTGCCCAGCCGCGAGCGCTCGATGGCGGCGTCGGCCGCGGTCTGCGCGAAGGCGTGGGCGGCGACGGCGCGCTTCAGGTGCGGCTCGAGCAGGTCGAACGCCGCCGCGATACCACCGGCCAGGACCACCACCGACGGGTTGAGCACGTCGAGGACGGACGCCACCGCGATCCCGAGGTGCTCGCCCACGTCCCGCACCGCTCGCTTGCACACCGCGTCCCCCGCCCGCGCGGCATCCAGAACCGCGCGCGCCGTGGCCGGTGGCCGCCGCACGCCGGCGCGTGCGCGCGCCGCGCGCCGCGCCGCGGCAACGATCCCGTACGAGCCGGCGTACGCTTCCAGGCACCCGCGCGAGCCGCAACGGCACCGGGGTCCGTTGGGGTCGACGGTCATGTGTCCGATCTCTCCGCCGAAACCGGACACGCCGCGCACGATGCTTCCATCCACCACGATGCCGCCCCCCACCCCGGTGCCAAGCGTGATGGCCACCAGGTTCTTCCCGCGTGCGCCGCGCACGAACGATTCGCCGAAGGCGGCGCTCGTCGCATCGTTCTCCAGCGTCACCGGCACCGAGAAGTACCGCCGCGCCAGCGCTGCCAGCGGCGCGCCCGCCCAAGCGGGCAGGTTGGGAGACTCGCGCAGAACCCCACGCCTGGCGTCGATCAGGCCCGCGCAGCCGATCCCGACCGCCGCCACACCGGTGGTTCCGGCCAGGGTCCGTGCCGCCGCGTGGATGGCGCGAAAGGCCCGCGCCGGGCCCTCGTCGGCGGGCGTGTCGATCAGCCCGCGCGCCAGCACACGGCCGCCCGGAGAGACTGCCGCGATCTTGATGTTGGTCCCACCGATATCAACGCCGAGAAGCGTGCTCACGTTCCGATCGTGCCATCCGCGGTGAACATTCTCTTTCCGACTTCCTCGACCACCCGGTGCGACCCCATGACGACCACGGTCGTCACCGGCGTGCGCGGGTCGTCGAGCCAGCGCAGCAGCCGCACGAGCGGATCGTCCCGCTCGTCGGCGCGATTCCACAGCATGACGGCGGCCGCCGCATTCGGCAAGTACGGAGCGAAGTACGACGCTAGCAATTCGTGCGGCGCGTGCGCCACGTCGGAGCTGCCGGGCTCCAGCCCGGGGTCCACCAGGCAGATGCGGCCGAAGGCGTCCAGCAGCCCCCGCGGGGCCCGGAACAGTTCCTTGCGGCGCAGCAGGCCGAAGACCAGCGCGCAGTCCTCGCGGCGGCGGTAGGCCGCCACGTGCTGCGCGGTGGCGAGGATGGCGGCGTCGTTGTGGGCCACGTCGATCACGAAGGTGCGGCCGTGGCGATCCACGCGCTGAAAGCGGCCGGGGATGAACGCGCCCGCGAGCGCTTCGCCCACCCCCGTCAGCGGTGCCGCCAGCTTCTCCGCGGCCCCCACCGCCAGCAGCGCATTCACGGCCTGGTGCGCGCCGCCAAAGGGCAGCCGCACGCGGCCGTAGTCCGCGGCCGGGGTGCGCAGCGTCACCCATGAGCCGTCGAACAGGGGTTCCACCACCGTCGCGCTTCCCAGGTCGCCGGGCCCGAGCACAGGAAATCCCTCGCGCGCGCCGCGTTCGTCCACGATGGCGCGCAATGCCGCGGGCAGGTCGCCCACCAGCAGCGGCGTGCCCGGGCGCGCCACGCCGAGCTTCTCGCGCAGGATCTCCTGCTCGGTGTCGCCGAGGATGCGGCGATGGTCCAGCGAGATGCTGGTGACAATGGAAAGGGCGGGATCCACCACGTTGGTGGCGTCGAAGCGACCGCCCAGCCCCACTTCGAGCACGGCCATCTCCACCCCGCGCCCGGCAAAGAGCAGGAACGCGATGGCGGTGAGGGCCTCGAAGTAGCTGTAGGGGATCTCGTCGCGCAACGGCACGATGCGCGCCGCGGCCGCCTCCATCTCGTCAATGGTGGCGGACTCGCCGCCGATGGCGATGCGCTCGGCCACGCTGAACACGTGCGGTGAGGTGTAACGGCCCGTGCGCAGGCCGCGCGCACGCAGCAGCGATTCGAGCAGGGTCGTCACCGATCCCTTGCCGTTGGTGCCGGCCACCAGCACGGCGCGGAAGGCGCGTTCGGGGTGTCCCAGGCGCTCCATCAGCGCCTGGATGTTCCCGAGCCCCAGTGTCATCGCGGAGGGCGACAGGCCGAGAACGAACTGGAGAGCAGGGGGTAAGGGGTCGCGCAGGTCAGGAAACGGCCGGCGACTGCGAGTCATCCTTCACGTCCTGGTCCGAAACGGAAGCGGCACCCGCGCCGGTGAAGTCGAGCACCGTCTCGACGGTGGCACGCAACTCGTCGCGCGGGACGATCATGTCGATCATGCCGTGCGCGAGCAGGAATTCGCTCCGCTGGAATCCTTCGGGGAGGTCCTGCCGGATGGTCTGCTGGATGACTCTCGGCCCGGCAAAGCCAATGAGCGCCTTGGGCTCGGCGATGATGAGGTCGCCGAGGCTCGCGAAACTGGCGGTGACGCCGCCGGTGGTCGGGTTGGTCAGGATGGAGATGAAGGGCAGCCCTTCCTCCGACAGCCGCGCCAGCATGGCGGCCGTCTTGGCCATCTGCATGAGCGAGTACACGGACTCCTGCATGCGCGCGCCGCCGGAACGCGCCACGCAGATGAGCGCGCGGCGCCGCAGGATGGCATCCTGGGTGGCGCGGGCGAACTTCTCCCCCACCACCGAACCCATGCTGCCACCCATGTAGGTGAAATCCATGATGGCGAGCACCACTTCGCGCCCGCCGATGGTGGCAAAACCGGTCACCAGGGCGTCCTCGACGCCGGTCTTCTCCGCGTACTCCTTGATGCGGTCCTTGTACTTCTTGAGGTCCTTGAACTGGAGGGGATCGCCGGAGACGAGACCCTGGTGGGTCTCACGGAACGAGCCGGGATCGGCGAGGATCTCGATGTACTGCTGGGTGGAGATCATGAAGTGGTTGCCGCACGACGAGCACGTCCACAACCGCTTCTCGAGCTCCTTCACATAGAGGATCTCGCCGCACAGGTCGCATTTCTTCCAGAGCCCGTCCGGAACTGCCTTCTTCTGGATGGGCTGGACGCCCCGCTTTTCCCTACGGAACCACGACACCGATACCGCTCCTCCCTGCTGGGTACGAACACACTATAAAGGCGGTCTTACCGGCCGACAACCGCAAACACCGCCGGACCCCCCTTATGTGGCTTAACTTACAATTCCGCAAGTAGTTGCAACATAAGCCGGGCCAGCCCGGCGCTGGCTTCGCGCCCCACCCGCAGCACCTCGGCGTGGCTGGGCGTGGCCGACGCCACCCCGGTGCACGGGTTGGTGACCAGCGCCACGGCGGCCACCCGCAGGCCCCGGCCGGTGGCCGCCGCGATTTCCGGGGCGCCGGACATGGTGGCCACATCGCCGGATGCCAGTTGCAGCGAGCCCACCTCGGCCACGGTTTCGTACGCCGGCCCCAGTCCGCAAACACCGGTACCGCGGTGGAGTGCAACACCGGCCGCGCGCGCGGCGCGTTCGACGGCGGCGGTGAGGTCCGCGTCCAGCCGCGGCCGGGCGACCGGACCCGCGAACCCCGGGCGATTCTGGCGGTCGACCAGGTCGTGAAAGACCATGAGGTCCCCGGGATGCAGGGTGGTGGTGAGCGCGCCGGCCGCGGAGGTGACCAGCAGGTCGGTGGCACCGCGCGCGGCGAGGTGCGCCACCAGGGCGTCCACGGCGCCAAAGGCGCCTTCGTAGCCGTGACGGCGGCCGAGCACCAGCAGGCACGCGCGGCCGCCCACGCTTCCCTCGCGCACCTCCCCCGCGTGCCCGTCGACGGTGCATTCACCCACGCCTTCGATGTCGGCAAAGGGCGTCACCACCGGGGACGCCATGATCTCCGCCAGCGGCGCCATGCCGCTGCCCGCGATGACCGCCAGGCGGCGGGCGCTCACGACGCCGGCTCCAGGCGCAACGTCATCACCAGCGCGTCTTCGTTGTTGTCGTGGTAGTAACGGCGGCGGATCCCAACCGGTGCGAAGCCCATGGAGTGATAGAGCAGCTTGGCAGGCGTGTTGCTCACACGCACCTCCAGGGTGACCATGCGGCAGTTGGCCGCCCGCGCCAGGTCCAGCACGTGCACCAGCAGCCGCCGCGCGAATCCGCGCCGCTGAAACTCCGGCACCACCGCCAGGTTGAGAACGTGGACCTCGTCGCGCATCAGCCACGCCACCACATACGCCACCACCGCGCCGTCCACGAGGCCGGCGAAGGAGCGCGACAGCCACTTCTCCTCCACCTCCTGCAGGAACATTCCCTCGGTCCACGGCGCGGGAAACAGGCGGCGTTCGATTTCCAGCACGTGCGGGATGTGCGCGAGCGAGAGCGGCTCGATGACCAGTTCACCCACGGTCGCCACCACCGTCGCGGCCGTGCCGGCGCAGGCGCACGCGTTCCGCCCCGCTGGGCCGCACGTAGAGCGGCTCGAGCCGGCGCACCGCCGCCTCGACCAGCGCGGGCATGGCCGGCGCGATACCGGCGAGAAACGCCGTGTCGGGGAGGTTGCCGGAGTCGGGGGCAAACACGGCGCCGGGAAAACGAGCGGCGATCTCCGCGCGTGCCGCCACCGTACCGCTGCCGACGAATGCGTCCGGTGCAACGGTGAGTGCGTCGAAGAACGCGGACGGCGCGAGTGCGCACGGGGCCACCACCACGCGGGTGGCGGCGGCGTCTTCCCTGTGTTCCGTTCCCGCCGCGCGTTCGTACACCGCGGCGTACACCTCGCCGCGGCGCGCGTCGATCATGGCGCACACGCACCCGTGCGATTCCAGCAGTGGAAGCGCCAGCAGGCGCAGCGAGTCGATGGGAACGATGTCCGCCCCGCCCGCGGCGTGCAGCCCCTTCGCGAAAGACAACCCAATGCGAAGCCCGGTGAAACTGCCCGGCCCCACCACCACCGCCACCCGCGCCACGTCACGCGGCGTGAGCGAGGCATCCGCGAGCAGCTTTTCCACCGCGTGCGCCAGCGCCACCAGGTGTGAGGACGGCCGCGCAAAGCGCTCCGTGCCCAGGTGGGCGCCGTCGCGCGCCAGCGATACCGCCCCGGTGGGGTGTGAGGTGTCGACGGCCAGCGTTACCATGGGATGCCGCCGATCTGTTCCGCCGCCTGCGCGGTGGCGGCCACCGTGATGACGCGCACCTGCTCGCCATCCGGCTGGATGCGGATCTCCACGTCGGCGGCCGCCAGCAGCGCCGGCGAGCGCTCGCCCCATTCCGCCAGCACCACGGTGGTGTCGTCGTCGGCCAGGTCGAACACGCCGATCTCCTCCAGCTCGCGCTCGTGCTCGAGGCGGTAGAGGTCCACGTGCGCGATGGAGAGGCGTCCTTCCAGCATCTCCATCAGAATGAAGGTGGGACTCACCACCGGCCCTTCCACACCCAGGCCGCGGCACACGCCGCGCACCAGCACCGTCTTGCCCGCGCCCAGCGGGCCGCTGATGCACACCGCGAGGCCGCGGCGGATGCGCTCACCGAGGGCGGCGCCGAAGCGTTCGGTCTCGCCGTCCGTCCGGGTGCGCAGCGTATACAGGGTGGTTCGCCGCATGGTGACGCGCGGCGGTCAGCGCGGGGTCAGCGTGAGGCAGGGCAGGACCATTTCCTCGAGCGACACGCCGCCGTGCTGAAAACTTCCTTCGTACGCCTTCTCGTAGTCGCGGAAGTTGGTGGGGTAGACGAAGTAGTAGTACTCCTTGGCGAACACGTAGGACTTGGTGCGCGACTCCGACGGCAAGCGGAACTCGCCGGGCCTGCGCGTCATGATGGCCTGGCGCTCGTCGCACTTGAGGTTGTCGCCGTACTTGTAGCGCAGGTTGGTGGACGTGTCGCGGCGGCCGTACACCAGGCTCGCCTTGCGCCCGAGAATGGAGCCGTGGTCGGTGGTGAGCACCACCTTGATGCCGGCGCGCGCGAGGTCGGTGAGGATTTCGCGCAGCACCGAGTGCGAGAACCACGAGCGCATGAGGGAGCGGAACGCCGCCTCGTCCGGCAGCAGCTGCTGCAGGATCTCCGACTGGTTGCGGCCGTGGGTGAGGATGTCGACGAAGTTGAACACCAGCGCCACGAACTGCGAGTTCATGAGGCTCGCCACCTTCTTGCGCGTCTCGGCGGCCTCGGCGGCGGTGAAGATCTTGACGTAGCGCAGCTTGCTCTCGTCCATGCGCATGCGCTTCATCTGCTCGCCCAGGAAGTACGCCTCGTACTTGTTCTTGCTGGTCTCCTCGGTGCTGCGCTCCAGCCACTTGTCCGGGAAGCGCCGCGCGATGTCGTCCGGGAACAGGCCGCTGAAAATTGCGTTGCGCGAATACGGCGTGGCGGTGGGCAGGATGGAGCAGTAGAAGTCCCACTTCACGTCGAACGACTCGCCCAGGAACTCCTCGATGACCATCCACTGGTCGAGGCGCACGCAATCGATGAGAATAAAGAACACATTCTCCCCCGCCTGCAGGTGCGGCGCGATGAACCGGGGAAAGATGTCCGGGCTCATGGTGGGGCGCTTTTCCGACGCCACCCAGTCGCGGTAGTTGTCCTCCACGAAACGGCCGAAGTGCTGCGCGCACTGCAGGCGCTGGTCATCGTGGGTGGACTCCAGCCCGGTGCGGCGGTACTGGTCGAACTCGCGGTCCCACGCGCACAGGCGGCGGTGGATGCGCAGCCACGCGTCCCACGTGTTCTCCTGCACCATGGTGCCGATCTCGCCGAACTCGCGGATGTAGTCGGGCGAGAAGCGCTCCTCCTGGATGCGCGGCGCGTCGAGGATGCGCTTGCACGCGGAGTAGATCTGCAGCGGGCTGACGGGCTTCAAGAGGTAGTCGTCGATCTTGAGGCCGAACGCGTTGTCCATGAGGCGTTCTTCCTCGTTCTTGGTGATCATGACCACGGGCAGGCCCGGGTCGGACTCCTTGATCTCCACCAGCGTGTCGAGCCCGCCGCGGCCGGGCATGGACTCGTCCAGCAGCATGATGTCGAACTTGCCCCCGCGCACCAGGGTGAGCGCGTCGGCGCCGTTGGTGGCGGTTTCGACCTGGTAGCCCTTGTCGCGAAGAAAGAGGACGTGCGACTTGAGGAGTTCGATCTCGTCGTCAACCCACAGAATGCGTTTGTTCATTGCAGGGAGTATACGCGCCCGCGGGCGCGGGGAGCAAGCGCGGGAGGGCCGCCGGAGGCGCTATTCGCGGTACAGGGCCTTCACGCCACCCCAGGTGGTCTGCCGGGTGGGGACGACGCACCACGGCGGGCAGCTACCGTCGGGGTTCACGTAGAGGCGGCCACGCGTGGGCGCGGGAAATGAATCAAAATAGCAGTTCTGCACGAGAATGCCCCACTGGACGTAGTCCGGGTGCGCAACCACCTGGAGATAGCTGCACGGCGCCGATGTTCCGGACCCGGCATACGTCACGGTGGCGAGCACGGCACTGCCCACGAAGCAAGTCGTATACGCGAAGCTGATTCCGCCTTGCGTGTCTCCGAGGACAAGGAAAGGTGGCGTAATGACTTCGGTGACATACGTCCCGGCAAATCCATCGCTTGCCGCGAGCCGAAAATCGACTCCGACTATTCCATACATGTCTTCGTGGAGCACATACACGTTGAACGTGCGCGGCGCGTCGTCGAGCAAGGTGCACGATGCCCCCGACGCATCCGCGTAGACGGTGACGTAGCCGTACGATTGCGCGGCGGCGGGGTCGCTTGCGATGGCGGCCAGGAGAACTGAGAACGCGAACGCGCAGGCGTAGAGGACGGGGATCGGTTGCGGCCGGGGGTGGAGACGCATCGGTGAACCTCCTCCGGGATTTCGGGACGCTGATACTGTACCACAGCCGCCACGGCCGCGTCACGCGCGCGGCCAGTACCTCCGCATCACCTGCTCGCCGAGGGTGTGTTCGGCGGCGAGGCGGTTGTGGGCCGCACAGAGAAGCCTAAGGTTCGACGTGTCGTGTGTGCCCCCGGCGGCCCACGGGCGCACATGATCAATTTGCAGGCCGTGCCGTGCCTGGCAACGCGTGCTGTCCGGTCCCACGTACGTGCATTGTCCTTCGTCTCGTGTGAAGACCTCATCACGAGTACTCGCCGGGATATGGCGTGATGTGTCACTGCGTTCATGTCTGCCGTCGGCGCCGACGGTCGGAGATTTGCCACTTGCGGCAGCGGCACGTTTCTTCTCGCGGCGGCGTTGACGCGCGGCTGGACTGTGGCGCTCGATGAACTCGTTGAGCAAGACCGCCAGCGCCTTGGCGAAGCCGGCATCAGGATGGCTGTGTGAGAGCAACATCTTCGCCTCTTCATATTGCTGCATGAGTTCCTCGCTCGCGAGGAACTGCACAAACATCTTCTGCTCAGACACCACCCAGCTCCCATTGGCGCGGCCGGACGGATGCGGCATGGCGCGATCGATTTCCCGGTCGAACAGCACCTGGTCAACGTTCGATGGCGTCACCAGCGCCCGCACGGGTTCGATACGCTCTTCCGGGATGGCCAGCGGCGCCCCGTACTCAGCCACGACGCGCCTTACCTGCCGGTAGGTCCGTCCGCGCACCCGCGCGACCACGGCGCCGTGGTTGTCTTCCGTGAGGACCGGCTCGATGAGGGCGATGGTCCCCAGGTCCAGCTCTCCGCTTTCCAGCAGGGGCAGCACCGACGAAAACTCCTTGATGCAGCGCGCGGCGCGGATGCGCCGGCAGGCCGACGGGCTCGAGTACTCCAGGCCGCGCGTGCAGTAGTCGTGCAGCGAGCTGAAGCCGAGTTCGAGGTAGAGCTTGCGGCGTGAGATCTCATTCAGGTGATGCAGCAGTTGAACGGTGGCGGCGCGTTCGTCGCGGGCGAGCCGCTCGGTGCATGCGGCGAGGTCGCGATCGCTCAGGGCACGTAGCCCGGCGGCGGGATCATGATTCGTAATGGTATGCACAGCAGAACCTCCATGTGGCTCGGGTCATCGTCGGGAGGAGACTTCTGTTGTGTGCAATATAACAGGGGTGTTCTTGACGCGCTCACGAAGCGCGAGAAACGAGAACACAGACCATGAATGCGAAAAACATTCAGCGCATGAAAGCCCGTGCGAGCAGGCAGGAGATTGCGCCCTGGAACATGTCGGCGGCGTGTGTGTTGCGGGCAGGAACGTGCACACGAAAAGCCGTCAAGAGACTTCTTCGTGTGAAATGATTTTCTAGCAGGGCAGGCGACACGGCGCAGCTGCATTCAACGCCGGCCAAGACCGCGCGCAAGCAACGTTCACGCCGCCGGCAGGCGTACCGAGAAGGTGGTGCCCTTGCCGGCGCGCGATTCCACCAGCTTGATGCTCCCGGCGTGGTACTCCTCCACGATGCGGCGCGTGAGCGCGAGACCCAGGCCCCAGCCGCGGCGCTTGGTGCTGAAACCGGGGCGGAAGATCTGGTCCTTGAGCGCGCCCGGGATGCCGCGCCCGGAATCCTGCACCAGCACTTCAACGTTGGATCCGTCGCGGCGCGCGTTGATGGCGATCGTCCCCCCCGCCTCACCCAGCGCGTCGACGGCATTCTTGATGAGGTTCTCGAACACCCACTCCAGCAGTTCCTCGTTGCCGAGCACGCGCAGGCCGGGCTCGCACGTGAGCGTGATGCCCGAGTTCGCGCGCAGGCTGGGCAGCCGCTTCTCGAAGTACGCCACCGTGCGCGCCAGCGGAGACTCGATGAGAATGTTGGCGCGCTCCGGCGCCGCCCCGATCTTGCTGAAGCGTTCCGTCACCTTGTTGAGGCGTCCCAGGTCCACTTCCATCTCGTCCACGTAGCCGCGGATGTCGTCGTAGCCCTTCTCGCTGGCGCGGTCGCGGATCACCTGCACCCATCCCAGCATGGCGGAGAGTGGCGTGCCCAGCTGGTGCGCGGTCTCCTTGGCGAGCCCCACCCAGATGGAACGCTGCTCGCTGAGCTTCAGGTAGCGCAGACCCTGGATGGCGACGGCCATGAACACCAGGAAGATGCCCAGCAGCACGAAGGGCATGTAGCGCAGCTCACGCTGCAGGGGCGAGGGACCGTAGTGCACCCAGCCGGTGGGCACGTCGCCCGCGCCCGCCACCTGGATGGGAATGGGCGCGTTCTGCTTGTCGTACTCGCGATACAGATCCACCAGCCTGCGCAACTTGGGCGTGGGCGGGTTGTCCACGTCCATGTTGGCCAGCATCTCGAAGTCCTCCTCGGTGCGCTCGTCCACCGGGACGCCGGACCACAGGATGGGCCGTCCCTCGAAGATGGTGATGATGATGGGCAGGTCGCTCTCCTGCAGCACCGCGCGCAGGTTGGCCAGGCTGCCGTCGTCGGCCACCTCGAAGATGACGTTCTCCAGGTAGCGCGAGAACAGCCGGCTGGTGGCCTCGGAGTTCTCGCGCATGCGCGCGATGAGGTGGTTGGAGTAGATGAGCATGGCCAGGAAGAGAACGGCCACGCCGATGAAGAGGTATCCCTTCAGCCAGAACCGAATGTTGCCGGCGGGCGCGGACGCCATGGCGTCAGCCGAGGTACTCCCTGCCCCGCATGTAGGGACGGAGCCGCGCCGGAATGCGCACGCGCCCCGTCGGTGTCTGATGCACTTCCAGCAGCGACGCCACCACGCGCGGGAGCGCGAGGCCGGAGCCGTTGAGGGTGTGCACGAACTTGTGTTTGTCGGTGTCCGCCTTCTTGATGCGGATTCCCGCGCGCCGCGCCTGGAAGTCCTCGAAGTTGCTGCACGACGACACCTCCAGCCACTTGCCCACCCCCGGCGACCACGTCTCCAGGTCGTAGCACCGAGCGGCCGCGAAGCCCAGGTCGCCCGCGCACAGCGAGAGCACGCGGTAGGGCAGCTCCAGCGCGTCCAGCACCGCGGTGGCGTCGGTGACCAGCGTCTCCAGCTCGTCGTACGAGGTGTCCGGGTGCACGAACTTCACCATCTCCACCTTGTCGAACTGGTGCACGCGCAACAGGCCGCGCGTGTCGGCGCCATGGCTGCCCGCCTCGCGGCGGAAGCACGGGCTGTACGCGGTGTAACGGATGGGAAGCCGGTCGCGCTCCACCACCGACTCGCGCAGCAGGTTGGTCACCGGCACTTCGGCGGTGGGAACCAGGAAGAGGTCGTCCGCGCCGCAGTGGTACATGTCTTCCTCGTACTTGGGCAGCTGGCCGGTGCCGGTCATGGAGGCGCGGTGCACCAGGTACGGCACCAGCAGTTCCTCGTAACCCTGCTCGGCGTGGATATCGAGCATCATATTGATGAGTGCGCGGCACAGGAGCGCGCCGTCGCCGCGAAACACAATGAAGCCGCGCCCGGAGATGATGCGCCCGCCCTCGAGATCCAGGATGCCGAGCTTCTCGCCGATGTCCCAGTGCGCGAGCACGTCGTCGAAGGGCTTCTCCGCCTTGCCCACCGTGCGCACCACCACGTTATCGGCGGCGTCGGCGCCGTCGGGCGTGCTCTCGTGTGGGATGTTGGGAATGGTGAGGAGGATGGCGTCGAGCGTCTCCTCGATCTCCTTGTTGCGCGCCTCCAGCTGCTTGATGCGCGCGGAGGTCTCCTTCATGGCGGCGTGCAGGGGTGCGATGTCCTCGCCCGCCTGCTTGCGGCGGCCGATGTCCTCGGAGGCGAGGTTGCGCTGGCGCTTGAGTTCCTCGGATTGCTGCAGGTTGGCGATGTGTTCCGCGTCGAGCACAACCAGTTGCTCCACGTCGACGCTCGCGTGGCGGCGGCGCATCCCCTCGCGGAGCCGCTCGGGGTGTTCACGGATGAGACGGCGGTCGATCACAGAATCACGAGAGGCGGAACTCCTCGATCACCTCGCGTCCGCCCGCGTCGAGGATCTCGGTGGCCAGTGTGCGGCCGAGGTCTTCCTCGTTGCCGAGCGAACCCTTGACCATGCACTGGATCTTCTCGCTTCCGTCGGGATAGGCCAGCATGCCCTCCAGCTCGAGCGCCTTGCCCTCGATGCTCCCCAGCACCGCGACCGGCGCGCTGGGCTCCACGCCCAGGTACTCGAGGAAGGCCCACTCCGCGCGCAGCATGCTGTGGGTGGAGGGATCGTTGATGGCGTGAACCGCGTCGCGGAAATGCTCCTCGGAGGAACGAACCAGAACCGCCAGCGCCCCCTGTCCCGCCGGCGGGATGCACACCTGGTTGGTGAGCAGCTCGGTCACGAACTCCTGCTTGTTGAGGCGCTCCAGGTCGGCCGCGGCGATGACCGCGCAATCGATGCGGGAGTCCCGCACCTTCTGCAGGATGGAATCCACGCTGCCCTGCGCGCGCACGATACGCAGGTCCGGCCGATAATAGTGAAGCTGTGCCTCGCGGCTCATGCAGCAAACGGCCAGGAGGGCGTTCTCGTGCAGTTCGTCCAGAATGCAACCGTTGTTGGAGATGAGCGCGTCGTAGGGCGTGATGCGCGTGGTCAGCGCGCCGATGGTGAGCCCCGAGGGCATGTGCGTGGGCAGCGCCGAGGCGTCGAGAACCAGAACATCGGACTCGCCGCACAGGAGCTGATTCATCAGCAGGGCGTGGCGTTCCGGCGAAGCGGGCAGCGCGGTGGATCTCTTGAGGGATTCGGATTCCTGCGAGGCGACGAATTCAACCGGGGTCTTGGCGCCGTGCAGCGCGAGCAGTCGTACGACTTCGTCGAGCTGCACGCGCGACAGGAGATCGACGTCGCTTGCGATCCGACACGTCGTTTTCGTCGTCACTCAGAAACCGTCCGTCCGGAAGAGTGTACCGCGGCGTTAATCCGACCAGCGTGGGCGGAACGATACCACAGCCCTCGCGGGACCGTCAACGGCGTTACGGACCGACGGAGGTTCTGCGCTCGGGGATGTTGGCGGTGAAGGAGGACTGAAACGGGATCGTCTTGGCGATGCCGTGGTGCGGCACCGTCTCCGCGGTCTCGCGCCCCTCCACCATCATGCGCAGGAAGGAGACAAACGCAACCGTTACGAAACCGAGGCCGACGACAACCGGAAGCACCCATCCCATGGCCGCGCCGACGGCGAGCAGGGAGAAGAACGCCTGCATGCCGTACAGCACCACCAGCGTCCGGCGGGGCGAGAGCCCTGCGTCGCGCAACACGTGGTGCATATGTAGTGTATCCGCGCCGAACAGGGGCGAGCGCAGTACGATGCGGCGTGCGATGGCCAGCATCGTATCCAGCAGAGGCACGCCCAGCGCCATACACACCGCCGCGAAGGTATTCACGCTGGGGGCACGCATGGTGATCAGGCACGCGCCCAGCGACAGCAGAAGTCCGAGCAGCATGCTGCCGGTATCACCCATGTAGATGCGGCCGGGAGGAAAATTGAACACCAGGAAGCCCAGGCACGCCCCGCACATGGCCAGCGAGAGCGCGAGCACCTCCGACATGCCGAGCATGGCCGCGATGACGGCGAACGCGGCGGCGGAGAGCATGGCCACACCCGCGGCGAGACCGTCGTGCCCGTCCACCAGGTTGACGGAACTGAGCATGCCCACCACGAAAACCAGCGAGACCATGGCGAGCGCTACGCCGGACGCGTCGAACACCCACATTCCGGTGAAGATCCGGAAACCAACCGCCACCACCGATGCGGAGGCGAGGAGTTGAAAGGCAAGTTTGCGGCGTGCGGGGAGACTGCGGGTGTCGTCCACCAGGCCGAGCACCACAATAAGCAGCACCGCGGGGATCGCCCGCAGGAGCAACGCGACCGTGACGGTCATCGACGATTCGCGCAGCAGGGAGAATGCCATCGCCGCGGCGACGCCGAGGAAGAGCGCGATGCCACCCAGATGGGGAATGGCGTTGCGGTTGATGGCGCGCCCGTTCGGCTTGTTACCGATCCGCCAGCGGACCGCGAGCGAACGAACGGCCGGCGTCGCAATGACGCTCACTGCAAGCGCGGTTGCAAACACCAACAGGTCAGCAAGGCCGAAGGTAATGCCGGACAACGATGAGCCTCCTGAAATGCGGGTCCCGCCCTGCGGGGCCTCCCCGGTCATGCGGCCATGACCGCCGTCAGGGTAGGGGCCTCCCCGAAAGCATGTCAAGCCGAGAGATTCTTCACTAGCCTTTTATTTTCAATAAGTTACCAAACAGGGGCCGGATCTCGCCGGGCCGTATCACCCGGAACGCCAGAACCAGCAACCCGTACAGCAGTACGTGCACGGCGGCCAGCACGACCGTCGCAACGCCCGAATCCGATCCAATGCGGCGAAATACCAGCCAGAGCGCGGCGGCAACCACCGTCCCTGCAAGAAGCGTGCGAATCGCCAGCCACACCGCCCGGGCGCTCATGCGGACGCCGAAAACCCCGAAAACCTCGCGCATCCCGAATACCAGCAGGAGCCCGTAGGAGATGATGGTGGCCAGAATGGCGCCCCGCGAGTGCATGGTGGGGATGAGGATCACGTTCAGGGCGAAGTTCAGCACCGCCGCGCCAGCCGTCAGCCAGGCGTAGGTGCGGATCTTTTCCGCCGCAAGCAACGCCGGCAACACCAGGGCGCCCAGGCTGCGGATGATGACCACCCACGCGAACATCGCCATCAGCCCCCCGGCGTATGCGTACTGGTCGGTGTACACCAGCGTCAGCAACGGAACCGCCATGGCCACGAACACCGAACCAAACAGCACACCCGCCACCAGTGACAGCCGCAGCGCGCGGCGGATGAGCGACGCGCACTCCGCCATTTCCCCGCGCGAAAAACGCGAGGCGAGCGCGGGGCGCAGCGTGGTTACCATCGCGAATGCCGGAAACAGCGACACCTCCATCACCGCGCGGGCAATGGAATACTGCCCCACCTCTTCCAGCGGATCAAAGTAGCCCAGCACGAGTTTGTCCATCTGCGAGTAGATCGTCACCGACGCGGTGCTGACGGCGAGCGGTATGCTCATGGCCAGCAGGCGGCGGCGGATGGCGGCGTGGTCCCCGGAATCCGGTGCCGCGTCGGGGAGAAAGCGGCGCAGCAGCAACGAGAAGGCGACGATACCCACCAGCCACGCGGCGATGTACCCCAGCAGGATCGCCACCACGCCCAGCCCCGCGGCCACCACGCCCGCGGTGGCAATGACGCGTATGGTCAGCATGGTGGCACGAACGCGCGACACGGTGGCGTGGCGGTTCAGCCCGATGAGGAACTGTTCCTGGAACTCGTAGATGCTCGCGCAGAAGACGATGCCGGCGGCGATCCGCACCGGCCACAGCAGCGCCTCGTTGTGGAACCAACCCGCTATACTGGGGGCGAGCAGGTAGGTGACGAGTGCCGTGGGCAGCGCCAGAGCCAGACGCAGGTTGGAACCGGTGGAGAGCAGCGTGCGCAGTGCGCCGGGCCGCGAGACGCCGTACTCGCTGGCCAGGCGCGATGCGCCCAGGTCCAGGCCCAGTTTGGCAACGATGAGCACCTGGGTGGCGAAGGCCATGGCCCAGGACACGGAACCCCACACGGCGGGGCCGGAGAAGCGCGCGATGATCCAGGAAGTGGCGAAGGCGGCGAAGACGGGCAGGAGCGACAAAGCGACGCTCCAGGCGAAGCTGTGCCCCACCGCGGTATTCTGAAATGACCAGTTGTTACGGCTGCTCATCAAAAAAACGGACGATCACCTGCGCGATTCGCGGGGCCGACTTTCCGTCCCACAGGTCCGGAATCCGCGCTTCCCTGACATCATGCCGAAGCACATCCCGTGCCTCGGCCACAATTCGCGCGGTGTCGGTCCCGACCAGACGATTGGTCCCGACCGTTACGGTCACGGGCCGTTCAGTATTTTCACGGATCGTCAGGCAGGGGATTCCGAGAGCAGTCGTTTCTTCCTGGATACCTCCAGAATCGGTGAGAACAAGAGAACTATACTTCATCAGCTTGAGGAAGTCCAGATACCCCACTGGTTCGATCAGGCGCACGGCGTCGCCTTTGATCTGGTAGCGCGCCCGTTCGATGGCCTGGCGGGTGCGCGGGTGCACCGGAAACACCAGCGGGCAATCCTGCCCGACCTCGCAAAGCGCGTCCAGCAGGCGGGTTAGCTGCACCATGTCGTCCACGTTGGACGGCCGGTGCAGTGTCACCAGACCGTAGCCGCCCGGCTCCAGGCCCAGGGTCTCCAGCACGGTGGATTTCTCCGCGACGTGCTCGGAGGCGCGCAGGCTGTCGATCATGACGTTGCCGGTGAAGTGAATCTTCCTTGCTTCGATGCCCTCGCGCAGGAGGTTGTCGCGCGCCTCGGGGGAGGTGATGAAGAGGAGGTCGCTGATGGCGTCGGTCAGCATGCGATTGATCTCCTCGGGCATTTCGCGGTCGAAGCTGCGAAGGCCCGCCTCCACATGCGCCACCGGCACGCCGCGCTTGGACGCCACCAGTGCACAGGCGATCGTGGAGTTGACGTCACCCACCACCAGCACCAGGTCCGCGTCGGCGGCGACCAGCGCCGGCTCGAAGGCAAGCATGACGCGCGCGGTCTGTTCCGCGTGGGTGCCGGAGCCAACGCCGAGGTGCGCGTCGGGCTTGGGCAGGCCGAGGTCGTCGAAGAAGACCTTCGACATGTTCTCGTCGTAGTGCTGCCCGGTGTGGACCAGGGTGAGCTTGAAGCGGCCGGTGGCGTCGAGCGCGCGCCACACCGGCGCCACCTTCATGAAGTTGGGCCGCGCGGCGGCAACCAGGAGGATGTTGGGCTTGCGGGTCACGAACGGGCCTTTCCCTTCGCGAGCCGTTCACCGTAGTGCTTCTGGTAGTACTCGCGAAAGGCGCCGCTCTTGACGCGCTCCCACCAGCCGCGGTTCTCCACGTACCAGCGCACCGTCTGCTGCATGGCGTCGGCGAAGTCGGTTTGCGGTTTCCAGCCCAGCGCGCGCACCTTGTCCGCGGCCAGCTTGTACATGCGGTCGTGCCCCTTGCGGTCCTCGATGAACACGATCTTCGACCCGGTGTCACCCACGTGCTTGATGATCAGCTCCGCGATGCGCAGGTTGGGCTGCGAGTTCCCCACCGCGATGTTGTACACCTCGCCGTCGTTGCCCTTCTCGGCCACCAGAGCGATGCCGCGGCAGTTGTCCTCCACGAACAGCCAGTCGCGCATGTGCATGCCGTCTCCGTACAGGGGAAGTTCCTTGCCCTCCATGGCGTTGGTGGTGAAGAGGGGAATGAACTTCTCCACGTGCTGGTAGGGCCCGAAGTTGTTGGAGCTGCGCGTGATCACCAGCGGCAGCTTGTACGTGTTGGCAAAAGCCAGGCACATGAGGTCGCCGCCGCACTTGCTGGCGCTGTACGGGTTGCCGGGCTTGAGCGGCGATTCCTCGGTGAAGCCCTCGCCTTCGCTGGAGCCGTACACCTCGTCGGTGGAGATCTGCACGTAGCGCTTCGCCTTGAATTCGCGCGCGAAGTTCAACAGGTTGTACGTGCCCTGGATGTCGGTCTCGATGAAGCTGGCCGCCTCCTCGATGGAACGGTCCACGTGCGTCTCCGCGGCGAAGTTAAACACCACCTCGGCGCCGGCCATGGCCTCGCGCACCACGGCGGGGTCGCAGATGTTGCCCTTCACGAAGCGCACCCGCCCCTTGTCCACCAGGTCGCCGATGTTCTCCATGTTGCCGGCGTAGGTGAGCGCATCGAGCACGGTGATGGCGCACGAAGGATGCTCCGCGGCCATCATGCGCACGAAGTTGGAACCAATGAAACCGGCGCCACCGGTGACGAGAATGGATTTGAACGCCATGGTGTTCTCCGCCGACGCGGGGCGTCAGCCGTCCTTGCGGTCCCAGTCGTAGGGGATGTCGTTGTCGTGCGGATGCACGCGGAACTCGTCCGGCTCCTTGTAGTTGTAGGGCTCGGTGGGGATGTTGACCAGGAACCCCGGCGTGGTGCCGATGCCCTTCATGCCGTGCAGCACCAGGGGCGGAATCACCAGCAGGATGGGGTTGCGCTCGCCCAGGAAGAACTCGTTCACCAGCCCGTGCGTGGACGACTTCTCGCGGCCGTCGTACAGCACCACCTTGAGCATGCCGTTGACGCACACGAAATGGTCGGTCTGCTTCTTGTGGTAGTGCCAGCCCTTGACCACGCCCGGGTAGGCAACGGTGAGATAGGCCTGCCCGAACTTCTGGAAGATCTCGTCATCGGAGCGCAGCATCTCCATCAGGAAACCACGCTCGTCGGGGATGACCTTGAGCTGCTTGATGCGGACACCGTCTATCAGTTTCACTTTCGTCCCCTTCCGAACGATTCGTACACGAAACCCTGTCCTTCAACGCGCTCGCGCGTGTAGACGTTCCGGCAGTCCACGAACACATTGCCGCGCATGGCGCCCTTGAGGCGCGGGAAGTCCAGCTCGCGGAACTGGTTCCACTCGGTTACCAGGACGAGCGCGTCGCAGCCGGTGGCGGTGTCGTAGGCATTCTTGCCGTACTCCACCGGCGCCTCCACCACTTTCTTGAAGTTCTCCATCGCCACCGGGTCGAACACGCGCACCCGCGCGCCGCGCGCGAGCAGGTCGTGGATCAGCCGTATGGCGGGCGCTTCGCGCAGATCGTCGGTGTTGGGCTTGAAGGCCAGGCCCAGCAGACCAATCGTCTTTCCCTCCACGTCGCCGGTGGCCCCCACCAGCTTCTCCATGGCGCGGCCGGTGAGCTCATGATTGATGGCGTGCGCGGCCGAGATGAGCGGCGCGGCGAATCCGTGCTGGTTGGCCACGTGGATCAGCGACGACACGTCCTTGGGCAGGCACGAGCCCCCGTAGCCGATGCCGGCGTGGAGAAACTTTCTGCCGATGCGGCCGTCGAGCCCCATGCCCTTGGCCACTTCATCGACGTTGGCGCCCACCAGTTCGCAGATGCGCGCCATCTCGTTGATGAATGATATCTTGGTGGCCAGAAACGAGTTGGAGGCGTACTTGATCATCTCCGCGCTCTCCAGGGTGGTGGAGACGATGGGCGTCTCCAGCAGGTAGAGCGGCCGGTACACCTGCTTCATCAACTCGCGCGCGCGGTCGCTCTCGACACCCACCACCACGCGGTCGGGCCGACGGAAGTCGTCCACCGCGGAACCCTCGCGCAGGAACTCCGGGTTGGAAACGATGTCGTACTCGGCGCCCTTGGGCTTGTTCTCCTCGATCACCGCCGCGATCCTGCGCGCGGTACCGGCGGGCGAGGTGCTCTTCTGCACCACCACCGTGTAGCCCGAGAGGTGCTTCGCCACGTCGCGCGCCGCGTCGAACACGAATTTCAGGTCGGTACCGCCGTCTTCCTGCGCGGGCGTGCCCACGGCGATGAACACCACCTCGGCGTCGCGCACCGCGGCGGCGAGGTCGGTGGTGAAGAACAGGCGCTCGCCCGCGACGTTGTTCGAGACCACATCCTTGAGCCCCGGTTCGTAAATGGGTATCTCACCGCGTCCCAGTGCGGCGATGCGCCCGGCGTCGATGTCCACACAGGTCACGTGATGCCCGAAGTCCGCCAGGCACGCGCCGCTCACCAGACCCACGTAGCCGGTTCCGATCATGCAGATTTTGGTCATGCGTCTTCCTTATCCCAGTAGTCCAGCAGCGACGCGAGCGTCTCTGCGATGGGCAGTCTTGCGCTCCACCCGGTGTGGCTGTGTATCTTGCCCGGGTCGCCGCGCAGGTCCGGCATGTCCACCGGGCGCAGACGCGACGCGTCCACGCGCATGGTGACGTCCACGTTGGCGATGTCGCACATCTGGCGCAGCATGTCGCCGATTCGGTACGAGCGGCCGCTGCACACGTTGTAGGTCTCGCCGCTGCGGCCCTTCTTCAACAGCACGACGTACGCGTCGCACACGTCGCGCACGTCCAGAAAATCCCGCTTCACGTCCAGGTTTCCCACCTCGATGGTCTCGCTGCGCGTTCCACGCCGGATGGCCGCCACCTGGCGGGCGAAACTGGACAGCACGAACGCGTCGCGCTGGCCGGGCCCGGTATGATTGAAACTGCGCGTCATCACCGCGTCCACCGAATAGAGCCGGGCGAACATCGCCCCGGTCTGGTTCTGGATGGCCTTGGCGAGCGCGTAGGGGCTCTGCGGGTTCACCGGCGTCGTCTCCACCAGCGGGAGTTGCGACGGGTGCACCGTGCCATACTCGTCCGCGGAACCGACGAGCAGGATTCGCGCGGGCGACCTGCGCCGCCGCAGCAGGTTCATGATGTTAAGCGCCGGGCGCGTGTTGTCGGACAGGGTTTGCGCGGGATCGTCAAACGATACGCGCACGCTCGCCTGCCCGGCGAGGTGGGCGATACACGCGGGATCGGATCGTCCCAGCACGTCCTCCACGAAGGCCTCGTCGCACAGGTCACCAACCAGACACTGCGCGCCATCGAAGTCCCCCGCCGCGGCCAACCGGTCCGCCCCCCACACGTCGTAGCCGGCCGCGGCCAGCCGCGCGACCAGCGCGCGACCGACGAATCCGTTACAGCCTGTGACGAGGGCTTTCTCCATTATCGCGAGCGCCAGTATTCCAGCGTGTCGCGCAGCGTCTGTTCAAATGGTATTTCCGGCTTCCAACCCGTGTCCGCCCGGAACTTCGAGCAGTCACCCAGCAGCAACATCACGTCGGACGGGCGCATGCGGCTCTTGTCCAGCTTGACTTCGATTCTTGCGTCGGTCAGCGCGAGCAGCGCGTCCAGGGTTTCCTGGATGGACCAGCACTTCTCCTGGCAGATGTTGTACACCTCGCCCGGCTTGCCCTTCTCTAGCGCGAGCCAGTACGCCCTGACCATGTCGCGCACGTCGGTGAAGTCGCGCTTGGCCTCCAGGTTGCCAACCTCCACCACCGGCTTGCGCAGGCCACGCTCGATGTCGACGATCTGCTTGGCGAAGTCGCTCATCACGAACACCGACGCGCGCCGCGGCCCCTCGTGGTTGAAGCCACGGGTGCGCACCACGTCCATGCCGTAGCTCATGAAATACTGGTAACCTAGGAGATCCTGCGCCACCTTGCTCACACCATAGGGCGAGAGCGGGCGCAACGGGTTGGTTTCCTTGATGGGCACCTCGTCCTCGTGCACCAGGCCGTATTCCTCGCTGGAACACGCCAGCTGGATACGGCACTTGAGTCCGATCTTGCGAACCGCCTCGAAGATGTTGAGCTGACCGATGATGTTGGTGGTGAGGCTTTCGCTGGGTGCCTTCCACGACGTGGGTACGAAGCTCTGTGCGGCGAGGTGGAAGATGTAGTCCGGCGCGACGTCTTCGATGACGTCGCGCGTGGAGGTGGCGTCGCGCAGGTCGCACTCGTGCAGCGTGATCTTGCCGCCGAGGTGCTCGATGTTTTCGGTGCGGCTGCGCCAGCGAATGATGCCGTGGACGTCCACGCCGCCGCGGGCCAGGCAGAAGTCGGCCAGGTGGCTTCCTGCGAAGCCGGTGATGCCGGTGATCAATACGCGCAAGTCGGGGTCCTTTCGAGAGATCGGCCGCAGCCGTGACCCTCAAGGGTACGGCAAGCGGGGGCCCGGGTCAAAGGGTTTGAGGGGTGGAGCCCTGCGCCGCGTGGTACAATATGGGGCAATGCTCCCCCGACGGCAGAGACGTTTCCCACCGGCCGTGGTGGCGCTCGCATGCCTGTTCGCCGCCTCAGCGGTGAATTCCCAACCCACCGACGGAACCCCCCGAATCGCGCGTGGTCCGTCATTCGACGCCCGCCTTCACGTATTCCACAGCGCATCCGCGGGCACGACCATGCTCGGGGCGTGGACGTTCGAGTCCGGTCCGTCGTGCACCGCCCAGGGCTGGGTGTCCGTCGACCTGACGGGTGGCTTTGGTGACTTCGCCACCCTTGGTCCCGGCCTCGCTATCCTGCAGCAGGACCCATGCGCCAAGGACCTTCTGTGCGCGTGGAGTTTCACCGCGGGGTCGGCGGACAACTTTGCGTGTGGCGGGTTTCCAGTGCAGCCGGCAATTCCGCTCGGAAACCCGGCGACGGGGTACATCTGGAACGAGATCCAGTCGCCTGTGGTCGCACTGGCCGGTACCGGCTCACACATCGGCCTGGAGTTCGCGGTGTACCGGGAGATGGATCTCGACGGGCTCGTCTTCTACACGTGGCGAGTGCGTTCCTTCACCGGTTCGATTCCCGGCCCGTGGCGGGGCAGCACACAACTCTTCTACGCGCCCATCGCTACCAACGACGGCGGAAGCGACTGGTTCATCCAGCGCGAGTCCATCGGCGCGTTCGTCGATCCCGGCGCGGACAGCGTGCAGATTGCGCTGGGCGTAGTCGACATGGCGGGGGCTTGGGGTGGTGTGCTGGGGAGTGGTCTGTGCCACAGCCACACACCGCTCTTCGACGGGGTGAAGCTGTACCGCGTCGATACCAACGGACCGCTTTGGTTCGTCGATCCCGCGGATCTCTTCCAGGACGCGTTCGCCGAAGACGGCACGCTCACCGGCACGGTGCGCGTCGACATGGCGCGCGACATCAACCCGCGCGACGTCGCTACCATCCGCACGGGCGATTCGCTTGTCGTTAGCGTGAACGAACCAACGGTCGGACTGGACAATCATGTGCACGGAGACCCGTCCAGCGGGCCGGCGGTGTATCTTCACGTACGCGATGTATCCGCCACCAAGAGCGGCGCGGTCATATCCGGCGATGTGGCGCGCTGGCCCCTGGTGTCCACCGGCGGCGGCTGGACGGTGCTGCGCTTCGACAGTGTGCGCACGACGAGCGGCACCAACGCCGGTGGCTTCTGCGTGGACCTCGACGACGCGCTTTACGTCCCCGGCGAACAGATCGACTTCTACTTCTCCGCGCGCGACGCACTGGGGCGCACCACGTACTGGTCGGAGTTCAGCGAGAGCGACCCCATCTCCTATCCGATGGAGATGACGTGTCTGCCCGTTTACGGACTGTTACAACGCAGCATTCTCTACGTCGACGATGCCGACGGCTTTGGTGCGCAGAGCTACTTCGAGACTGCGTTTCAGGCAACCGGCATTGCTGACGAGGTGGACCGTTACGACGTGCGCGCCCCCGACGAACTGGTGGGCAACGGCCCGGGTTCGCGCGTTCGCAACATCGCAACACAACTCACGGGCCCGTACGACTCCATCATCTGGAGTTCAGGCAATCTCGGCCACGGGCTGATCGGCGACGGCAGCGGCGCTCCGGAGAAGTCGCCCGACGCGCAGATGCTGGTGGAATACCTGGCGCACAAGGTGCCGTGGGGATTCGTTTATCTGAACGGCGACAACCTTCCGCTCGAACTCGACCGCCTGCAATCGACGGCCATACAGGAACTGCGGCAGTACATCGGCTATCGTCTGGTCACGGGCAATCACCGGCCGCAGATGGGCATCTCTCCGTTGGCCAAGTCGGATGCGGGCAGTTCCTTCACAACCGACAGCAGCTTCATCATCTACGGCGGCTGTCCGTTGGTAAACCAGTTCGACGTGATGGAGCCCGCCGGAACTGCGCGCAGCGAGATCACCTACGGAGCCCCAACCGGAAGCAACAGCGCCGTCGTCAGTCAGTTCACGCAGGACAGTTGGGTAGTGCTGGCGGGATTCGGGCTGGAATTCATGCGCGACGACGACAACAACGGGCACATGGACCGCGCCGACTTCCTGCACGATATGCTCGTTTCGCGCGAGTGGCAGTTGTGCGGAAGCAGCTCAGTTACGTTCTCCGTCATCGAAGCCGGCATCCACATGAAATGGTCCATGGCCGGCTGCCCGGACCAGCTGGGCCTGCGCGTGCAGCGCCGCTACCTTCCCACCGGTCAATTTGAGACGATCTTCGAGTCCGGCATTCCTCCCTACAACTCCGCCTACACCGATGACGAACCCGTCAATGGTGATCTCGTCCACTATCGCGTGGTGGAAGTCTTGACCCAGGCGCGCGAGTCGCTGGTGGACAGCGTCACCGTGTTCCTTACCGCCAACGTCTCCGGGATGGTCGCCCATGCGGAGGAGGCGTCCATCGACGTCTCCTGGGCCCTCGACGATCTTTCCAACCTCAGCGGACTGACGCTGCAACGCCGCCCCGGCGGTACTGGCGTCTTTGCACCGGCGAGTGTCGACTCGGTAATGTCTCCAGGAACGACGAGTTTTCGTGATATCGACGTGGAGCCGGGCCGCGCGTACGACTACCGGTTGCTGCTCTTATACGGAGCCCGGTCCGGCGTGGGGCCGGTGGTGAGCGCCCGCGCACCCACGACACCCGCGCTCTCGCAGAACGCGCCCAACCCGTTCAACCCTACCACGACCATTCGCTTTCTCGCGCCTGCGGCGGGACATGTATCCATCGTCATCTACGACGCCAGCGGTGCGCACGTGCGAACGCTTGCTGACGAATCCGTCGACGCCGGCGTCACCGCACTGGAGTGGGACGGACGCAATGACCGCGGCGCTCCTTGCACCTCGGGCGTATATTTCTACCGGATGGCCGGCTTTGGAACCACCATCACCAGGAAAATGGTCCTCGTGAAATGACGCGCGTGCGGAACCGCCGTTTTGCACGACGGCCCGCACGCCACGCCTGAATCCTCTTATTTGAGCAGGACCATCTTGCGCGTCTGCGAGAAACCCGGCGCCGTCAGGCGGTAGAAGTAGATACCACTGGAAACCAGCGCACCGGAGTCGTTGCGGCCATCCCAGACCCTGGTGTGACCACCCGCCGCGAACTCTTCGTTCGCCAGCGTGCGCACCCGCTCGCCCGCCACGTTGTAAATGGCGAGCGTCACCACACCGCGGCTCTTGAGCGAGAACGCAATGGTGGTCTGCGGGTTGAACGGGTTGGGGTAGTTCTGCGCGAGGCTGTTTACCGCCGCCGAACCCACCCGCGTCGGCTGGTTCGTGCCCGTGCCCAGCCATGCCAGCGAGCTGGCCAGGAACTGGGCCCGGTCGGAGACGCCGTTGACGTCGTCGTCACGCGTCGCATCGAACCCGAAGCCGGCCAGCAACACGTTCACCAGCGAACTGCCGTTGTTGGTGGTCTTGCCGATCACCGCGCCGTTGGTCGTGGCCGGGGTCCCATACGCCATCTCCATGGTGGTCGCGCCCGAGGGCGTGAGCACGTCGAAGTCGCGCCGCACCGGACACGCACCGGCCAGCACGAAGCTGTCGTCGTAACAACCGCCATTGACCGGTTGCAGTGCGGGCGACAGACCGAAGGTCTGCGAGTGATCGGCGCTCGTGAGCGAGAACGGAATGTAGCTGCTGCGGAACGTCACCGCGCTGGTGCTGCCGGCGGTCAACCGCTGGGGCACGTCGTCCCCCATCAGCAGAACACCGCCGGGGTTCGACAGGTTGTTGAGGAACGTGTTGAGCAGCCCGTAGTCGTCGGTCTTCTGCGGGTTGCCGCTTCCGTCCCCGAGCGTGGTGACGAGCGGGCCGCAATCCCACAGAATCGAGCGATACACGCCCAGGATCTGCGTGTAGGGATCCGTCACGCGGCCGGCGGGCCGGTTGCCCACCGATGACGACGGCCCGCGCACGTCGTAGCGGTCCACCTTCTCCAGCAGCCCCAGGGACGCAAGCGCAATGTCCCAGTAGGGCTGCGATCCGCGGCCATCCATGCCATCCACGTAGAGGATATCTCCGCCACGGTTGTAGCCGCCCGCCGGCAGGCAGGTGAACTCCGAGGGGTCGGCCGCCGCGGCTTCGCGGTCGTTGCCATGGCGCGCCAGACTGGAACCGAAGGCGTACGACTCCTCGCTGTTCACGTTCCTCGCCGCGTAGAAGAAGCAGATGGTGTCACCCGGCGTGAACAGGTCGTCCTTCATATCGAAGCAGTAGCGGTCCAGCGGTATGTAGTAGCCACCGCCGGTGCCCGCGGTGTCGGCGCGGATGCACGTCCACTCAATGCCGGACGCGTCGGTCCAGGTTCCCACCACCGGGTAGCGCACGCTGCCGTTGCGCGTCTCGGGTGCCTCGAGGCCAATGCCGCTCTTGCCCGGCTGGCCCTGCGGCCACACCGACACGTAGAGGTACACGGCCGCGCTCCCGAACATCGCGTCCACGGCCAGGTCGGCCTCGGGGTCGGCCACCAGCACCACCGCCGAGTCTCCGGGAATGATGTTGGAGACATACGATGGCAGGAGGTCGCGGGCCATGTCCGCGCGCACCGTACCGGTGAGCGTCCCGTCTCCCGCAAAGCTGTCCTGGAACTGGTCGATGTCGCGGATGTCCCAGCGCGGTCCCGTCAGGTCCACGCGCAACAGGCGCGGGTTGTCGAACAGTGGTCCGTTGCTATGACACGCGCCGCTGCCAATATACCCGCACCAGAAGCTGCACATGTCCACCACACCAAACGCGAGCTGAAGGTGCGTGGCACCGGGCTCCACCAGGGTTCCCACCGGGAACTGCTGGCGTTCCCAGTCGCGCTGGGCGCCGTAGTAGAGGAAGTTGAAGTCCTGCCACTGGCCCGGGCAGTTGCCCACCCGGCTGCGGATGTGCCACACGAAGAACACCAGGTTGTCGAGCGGCAGGTCTCGCATCACGTCGAACTCAAAGAGGTACTCGTTGCCGCTTCCCAGGTTCTCGATCCACGGGGACCACAACTCGTTGTTGAGGTACTGCCCGGCCGCGTTGCCGAAGGGCACCACCGGCTGCGCGGGGTACCCGCCGCAGGCGTAGCTGTACGTCGACCCGGAGTAGAACGCCCACAGACAGCTGACGTTGCTGGAGCAGTTGCCGAGCTGCAGCGTGGATACACCGGGTATCACCGCGGCGTACGTGCCGTAGCCATCCGGCGTCCCCGCCACCCAGTCCGCCACCTCGGTGGCGCCCAGCGGCGCACTCTCGAAGTCCTCCAGCGGCACCACCACGCCGTTGGCGTCGGTGATGAGCAGGTCGTCGGTGACGTACGCGCCGTCCGTGTTCCACATCCCGTCCTCGTCGGACCACGCACCATCCGAAGATGCATGAATGCGAACGCGGAACTGCCCCTGATGATCCGCGGCGGGAATGGTGAGCGAGACCAGCGAGTCCACGCCGGCCCAGGTGAAGCCGCTGCAGGTGCCGCCGTAGTAGCCGCAACCCGAGGAACCCGCCGGGAAGGCGTTCCAGTCGTCGTCGCAGTGGTCGATTTCGATGGTGACGAAGTCATACGACGGTTCGACATCCCAGGTGAGCCAGTAGTCGAATACCACGTCGCCGGTGGGATAGAGACAGTTCCTCACCGTGAGCGTCTGGCTCATGTTGTTGCCGTATCCCGGCAGGGCTGCATAGCCGCACACGCCAGGGTCGTCGGGACGGAGCCCGCACCACATGGAGCGGCTGCCCCGGATGGCGTGCAGGCGGCCGAAGGCGCCGTTGCCCAGCCCGGCGAAGTCGTCCACGTGGGTCATGATGCTGCTCGAGCTGGTGACGTCCACCTTGACCCAGCCCTGACTGGTGCACAGACCCGAGCCGTTGAAGTTCCACGAGCCGAGCACGAGCGTGTCCGCGGAGGCGCCGGAGAGGCGCCGGCTGTTAGAGTCGGCGTTGTCGGACGCGGGACGCGTCCATTCGGTGAACTGGGGCGTCTGTTTGAGGCCACGCGCGGGTTCGCGCGCGGCGGAAACGAACGGCCATGAAGTGAGGGTGCCCGCCATGAGCACCACAGCCATGAACGCGCAAGAACGGGGAGTCATTACAACTCCTCCTCTCCGGTCGGCGACTCTGTTGGTTGGTCGGCTGGCTGGCCTGCTGAAGTGCCGGCGCCCTTGCCCAGATAAGCGGCGGCGTACAAGAGAAGATTAACACCCGGGCCGGCGGGCTGTCGACCCCATTTTGCCGGGGGATCAGGCCACGGGCACCGCGCGCACCTCGGCGTCCACCCCGTCCTCCCCCTCGCTGCGGGCGATGATGGCCGCCCCGCAGGAGTCGCTGAATACATTCACCGAGGTGCGGAACATGTCCAGCGGACGGTCGATGGCCAGCATGGCGCCCACGATGGCGTTGACTTCGGGGCCGCGCAGCCCCACCGACTCGAGCACCAGGAAGATGATCACCAGTCCCGCCGAGGGCACCGCCGCGGCGCCGATCGAGGCGAGCAGGGCGGTCAGCACCACCACCATCTGTTGCTGGATGCCCAGGTCGAAGCCCAGCACCTGGGAGATGAACAACACACCGGCGCACTCATAGAGCGCGGTGCCGTCCATGTTGACGGTAGCCCCCATGGGCAGAACGAAGGAGGAGATGCGGTTGGACACGCCCACCTTCTCCTCCACGGTGCGCAGCGTCACCGGCAGGGTGGCGCCGGACGACGCGGTGGAAAACGCCACCGCCAGCGGCTCCAGCATGTTGCGGAAGTGCACGCGCGGGTTGATGCGCCCCAGCAGGATCAGCAACAGGGGCAGGATCACAAACATGTGGACCAGCAGTCCCAGCGCGATGGTCAGCATGTACAGGCCCAGCGCCTTGAACGAGGCGAATCCCGTCGTTCCCACCATGCGCGTGATCAGCCCGAACACACCCAGCGGCGCCAGGGCGATGATCCAGCCGGTGAGTTTCATCATGGCCTGGAAGCCCGCGTCGAAGAAGCCGGCGATGGCGCGGCGCGGCGACTCGGGCAGCGCGGCGATGGCGGCGCCGAAGAGGATGCAGAAGAATATCACCGAGAGCATGTCGGGCTTGGCCAGTGCGGCGACCACATTCTCGGGAATGATCTGGTTGACCACGTCGAGCACCGAACTCGGCGTTTCCAGCGGAGGGAGTTCGCTGGCGGCCACGTCGACCAGGTTGGCACCCTTGCCGGGGCGGATCAGGTTGACGAGCACGAGCCCGGTGAGGATGGCCAGCAGGCTGGAGAGGATGTAATAGCCGAAGGTCTTTCCGAACAGGCGCCCCAGGCGCCCGCTCTCCGCCACGGACGATACCCCGGATATGATGGAAAAGATGATCAACGGGACGATGATCATCTTGAGCAGCCGGATGAACAGCGTACCCAGCCAGCCCACGGCGGGGACGACGGTTTCGCCGCCGATGGCACCAGTGGCGGCACCCAACGCCATCGCGATGAAGATCTGCCAGTGAAGCTGGCGGTACCAGGGGCCGACTCTGCGCATGGTGGGGCCGAGGGTACGCGAGCGCGCGAGCGCGCGCAACGCCTACTTGCGTCGCGCGGTCCCCCGCGCCGTCGCAGCATCCAACACATCGCCAAGTATGGCCCCGATCGACTCCAGGCTCGCGCGCTCGATGCAGCGTCGCCTCGCCTCGTCACCGCGGCGTCGTGCTTCACCCGGGTCCGCAAACACCGCCGCAATCGCCTCTGCGATCTCGCGCGGCGACGAAGGCGCCACCAGCCACGCGGCGCCGTCCAGCATCGCAGGAATGTCGCCCACGCGGGTGGCAACGATGGGCTTCGCCATGGCCATGGCGTCGGTGAGCTTCATGGGGAACTGCGCGCGCGCCGGCGCGGTATCGCGCTGCGGCGCCACCACCACGTGTGCCGCTGCGATCACGCGCGGCATTTCATTGGCGCCGAACTGGCCGAGACGAATGACGCGATGCGGATGTCGCGCGGCCATTTCGTGCGCGAGCCTGTCTCCAGCTTCGCGCCCGCCCACTATCACGAGACGCGCGTCCTTCCGGTCCAGCAGGTCGAGCGCCGCTGCCACGTCCTCCACGCCTTTGTGCTCGCGCGCGGTTCCGGGAAACATGATCACACGAAAACCGTCGAGCCCGAGCGAGCGGCGCGCTGCGTCGGGATCGTATCGAGACGGATCGAAGAGTGCCGTGTCCTTTCCGCTGGGCACGCGCACCGCATCGTAGCGGTCGGCAAGAAAGCGCGTGTTGGCCGTGATAGCGCTGGCGCGCGGCAGCAGCGACTCCATCCAGCGGCTGTAGCGCGGATGATCCGGGTTGCGCGCGCGGCGCCAGCGGCGATACGCGCGGCGCGTCCACGGGCCAGGGCGGGCGGGTCGCGGAAACGCCGTTTCCCAGTCGTCTGTATCCACGATGAGCGGCCGCCCGCGGCGGATCAGGAGCGCCACGCCCAGGCTCGAGGCGCGCACCTTGACCGCGTAGAGAACATCGCCGGTGGCGAGTTCCCGGGCGTCGAGCACGCGCTCGACAAACGATCGTTCGGGAAAGGAGCGAATGACGATGCCGCCGGGCGGGTCGGGATAGACGTGATCGCCCGCGGGCAGCGCGCCCACGATCTCCGCGCGCACACCGATGGTGCCAAGGGCACCGGCCAGCACGTAGGCGCGGGTCATGCCGCCGCGCGAGAGCCCCGGCACCAGCAGCGAAACGCGCATCGTCATTTGCCGGCGCCCGCGAACACCATCGCCGCGAACGAGCGGCCCTCGACATCGGAGAGCGTCACGCCCAGGCGATCCGCGATGGTGGGACCGAAGTCCATCACCGACACCGGTTCCCGCAACGGGCCCCGAATCACGCGCGCGCCGGTGGCAGCAAAGAACCCGGTGGGCGCGTGGTCCCCGGTGCGGCACTTGGTGTACTCGCCGGTCACTTCACCCGTTTTCGCGGAGTGCACGCGGGTGATGGGCGCACGGCGGTTCCACTCCACCATGAGATCCGGCAGATGGTTGAGCATGGGCCCGCGGTAGAGGTCGCGGGTACGCAGCACGCGAAGCACAGCCGGCTCACCGGTGTCCACGTTGATCAGCGCGCGAAGGTCCGCCTCCAGCATCGCGCACTCGCGTTCGAACGCGGCACCCGGCTGCACGCGGCCGGCCGGTTCGCGTCCCGCCAGGTTGATGCGGATGGCACCGTACGCGTCGTTGTTGGGGACCGCGAAGAAACGGCGCGACGCCAGGTCGTTGATGCCCAGCCGCTGCCGCGCCGGTCCCTTGAGCGGCGAAAGCAGCACGCGCAGCCCCTTCGGCGTGCGGCTCCAGATTCGTCTGGCTCGCGACACGGTCCTCGCCGAAGGCGGGGTTGCGTCCGGACGTTCGATGCGCCGCAGGATGGCGTCCAGCATGAACGACGCGTCGTAGTGGGAGCGCATGCCGTGGCTGCCGAGCACGATCACGTCGGTTCCCGGCCCGGCGGCTTCGATCAACTCGCCGATGGCCGCGTCGATGGCCACGTAGACGTCGCGCACCGGGTCGCCGATGCGCCCGGCCAGCGCCGCGTCGTGGCGCACGTGCGCGGTGTCGTGCAGGTGCCAGCACTGGTGTCCCACGCAGTGGCTCTCGCTGAACACGGCGATGAACGCATCCCAGTCTTCCCGCGCCATGATGTCCCGCAGCATGCGCTTACGGCGATCGATGCGCGCGACCAACTGCGCGCGCAGTTTCTCATAGTCACCCGCGCCACCGTGCACGTTGCAGTTCCCCACCTCGTCGCGACCATGGCGCGAAACCAGATCCGCGGCGAGAGAGGCGGGCCAGGTCAGCGGCCCCTGGAAGTCGGGGTCGTGCGTCCCCCAGTCGACTACATGCACGCCGTTCAGACCTTCCACGACGTGCGTCTTGGGGACATCGATCACCGCCACACGCCTTCCCGCGGCACCGATGGCGTCCCAGAACGCCGGTGCACGCGTGTCGGTGGGATGGACGCGGACCTTTTCGTAGGAGCCGGGGCGGAGTTGTTCGTAGCAGTAGCGTGCGTGGCGGTCGGGACCCACCGACGTCCAGAAGGAGGGCCACACCGCGCCCACGTAGAGCCCGGGCGGATTGTGGGTGGTCCCCCAGGCACCCTCGCGCAACAGGCGGCGGAACGTGGGCAGCGTGCCGTCTTCCGCCCAGGCGAGGACGGTGTCCTTGTCCAGCGCATCGGCGCCGAGGAAGAGAATGCGGGTGGCCATGCGGCTCCTTACTTCGCGCGCGCGAGGCCGCGCCGAAGCATCGAGTATAGAGGAGCGTTGCCACGCATTACAACGAGCTTGCGTGCTTGGGACCCGCGCTGCGCGTGTGCTAGAGTGGCCGCGGATCCGCCCAAGCGATGAAGATGTCATCCTTCCATGCCAGTGTCCGCACGCGGCGAACCGTCCAGACCGCCGCCCTTGCTTCGATTGCATTACTTGCCACAACCGCGCACGCCGACTTCGACGTAAGCAAGCTGGCACGCTATGAGGGGTTTCTCGTCACGGGTGTCACCATCACCGGACACAGCGTGACCAGGGAGTACGTGATCCGCCGTGAGATCCGCACCCAGGCCGGCCAGGAGTTCCGCGTTGCCCTGGCCGCCGCGGACCTCACGCGCCTCGAGAACCTCGGCATATTCAGCTCGCAAGTGATCCAGGTGGTGCCGAATGACAGCTCGGTGGCGCTGACATACCAGGTCCGCGAAATGCCGTGGATCGTCCCCTATCCCAGGTTCAAGTACACCGAGCAGGACAGCTGGTCCATCGGCGCCGGGGTGGCGTCGGTCAACATGCTGGGGCGCGCCATCTACCTGGGCGGCTCCGGCACGGTGGGCGGCGTGGATGCCTTCTCGGCCCTCTTCCAGTATCCGTGGATCACCGGCAACCACATCTCCATCGACGCGTTTCTATCCGACGACCGGCGCCACGACACCCTCAACGAATTTCGGGAGCACAGTCGCGAGATCACGCCCTGGTTTGGCCGCTACATCCGCGATAACGGCCGCCTGGCGGGCACCATCTCCTGGTTCCAGATGAACGCCGACCGTGACGGCATCACCATCTCTCCCGACCGGCGCGACGACTACCTGCGCTACGGAATCAAAGGCGGGTTCGACAACCGCGATTCCTGGCGCAACCCCACCAGCGGCTGGAACAACGAGCTGCTCATCATGTGGTACCATGGCTTTGCCTTCGACGAACACAGCTGGCCGCTGGTTGAACTGGACCTGCGCCGCTACCAGCCACTCGGGAACCGGCGGAATACGCTCATCATCGGGGGTCTGTTCTCCTGGCAGGACGGCCAGGCCGGGGCGGAGATCCCCGGCTACCTGCAGTACCGTATGGGTGGCGCCAACTCCATCCGCGGGCATGACATCGAGGTGCTGGGCAAGGAATTGGTCGGCAGGAACCAGTTGATCCTCACGCTCGAGTACCAGCGTGCCGTGATCCCCATCCGCGAGTTCCGATTCATGAAATGGTCGGTCAGCGGGGGCCTCGACATTGCCGGATTCTACGACGCCGGAGACGCGTGGAACCTGGCGGAAGAGTTGAATACCCGCAACGCCCGCCATGGTTTCGGTGTGGGACTCCGCTTCCTCGTCCCCTCGGTCTACGAAATCCGGACGGATGTGGCCATCGGGGAGGACGGGGACGTACACTTCCACCTGGGCGTGGGTGACAAACTGAGCGCGCAACGGGCACGTTTGAGATAGGAGAAGCAATGTCGACAAGGTGTACACGAATGGTGATCTGCGCCGCGCTCTGCTTCGCGATTGTTGCGTCGAGCGGTGCGGGCGCTCGCGCCCAGGACAGCCACTACTGGAACCTGCACTACGGCACGCGCGGCGAGCTGGTGAGCGGTGTCATGGTGGGAAGTGCGCTCGACCTGAGCTCCTCGTATTACAACCCGGGCGCGTTCGCCCGCACGGAGAAACCGTCCGTCTTGTTGACGGGGAGCGTCTTCGCGCTGCAGAAGGTAACGCTCGTGAGCGCGGATACCAGTCAGGAATCACCCGCGGCGACCAACAACGGGCCCTCCCCCAGCATGGTGGCGGGGCTGCTTCCCATGAAATGGTTTGGTGGCCGCATGGGCTATTCATTCCTCACCCGCCAGCAACTGGACTTCCGCCTGGTGGTTCGCAATGGCGTATTCGTCGGCAACAGCCAGCCAATCGATTCATTGTCGATTGGCGGCGAAGCGATGTTCGATCAGCGCTTGCGAGAGTACTGGGGCGGCGTCACGTGGTCAAAAAACCTGTCCGACCGCTATTCGGCGGGAACCACTGTCTACGGGGTCCGTCGATCACAGCGCACGCGCCTTCAGGGTCTGGTGCAGGCGTTCGGCGCCGACGGATACGGCGCCTCCGGAACCACGGTAAAAGAACTGGACTACCGGGCCATTCGCGTCCTGGCCAAGTTCGGGCTGCTGGCCGATTTCGGGAGGACTATCGTCGGCATTTCCTTCACCACACCGGGTCTCCACTTGTTCGGCAGCGGAACCGCGGAGGACGTGAGCTCCATAACGGGCGACGTCGACTTCGACGGGATTCCGGACGGCGCCGCCATTATCTCATTTGCGCAAGACCAGGACGCAGAATACCACTCCCCCGCCTCAGTGGCGCTGGGCCTGTCACGCGAACTCGGGGCAACCACCCTCCACGTCACCACCGAGTACTTTGGCGTCGTCGATCCGTACACCGTGCTCGCGTCGCCGGCACCTGTCACTGGACCCGGTGTCACCGGTATCGCGGTGGACTACGACAACGCCGCAAAGTCAGTGTGGAACGCCGGCGTCGGCGTTGAACACCGCTTCAGCGACAAGGGCACCGGGTACGCGGCGTTCGTGACCGACCGCTCTTCCGCGCGGCCGGTGGAGGGAATTTCTGTGGTGGTTTCGGATTGGAACATCTACCACGTCAGCGGCGGCGCGGCGCTCGAATTCGGCACCACGGAGCTGACGCTGGGAATGGCCTTTGCCTGGGGGAGCAACACGATTCAGCCGACGGTTCCCCCCACCGGGGATCTTCCACCCAACCTGGTCCCGGCGGAGGCCCGCTACAGCCGCATGAAGTTCATCATCGGCATCGCGCTATGAGCGGGCCCGGCGGGAACCAACGTAGGAACTCACCAGCCAGGCGATGACCACCGCGATGTAGAACTGCCCGGCCACCGCCTCGATGATGCAAAGCGCCCGCGCGAGCGGGAGGTGCGGCACGATGTCGCCGTATCCCAGTGTCGTGATGGTGACGAAGCTGAAATACAGCGAGTCGTACGTCATGTACCCGGTTGCTTCGCCAGCGGCTTCCGCCGCAAAGAAGCTCGCCGGCCGGACGATCACGAGGAGGTCGTAGATCGACGCGAATGTGAAGGCCATGAGGAAGTAGGCCACCACGGCGGCAAAGATTCGCTCAGCGTCGACGTCATGCCCCCTCAGGACGAACTTCATCAACACGGCCACGCACGTACCCATCAGGAACGCGTCCACTACCACCGTTACCGCGAGCAAGGTGGTGTCCAGCGCCGGCGCCAGGCCCGTGAGACAAACCACCCTGAGGACCGCTCCAATCGCCCATAATCCCACCAGGACGGCGCGAAGCGACACCAGCCAGCGCTCGTGTCCTTCTATGGATGACAACGCCACCAACAGGGCATTCAGGAAGATGAACTGGAACACGATCGACAGCCCCGCATGCGAGGAAGTGAACGGCTCCAGCAGCAGACCGATGATGATAAAGACGAGCAACTGGCGGAAACGGAGCGCGTTCCACAAACCAACAAAGCTGCGGACAGGCCTGTGCAAGCCAGGGGCATGTTTCACGCAGGACCTCCTTGGACGAAAGGAGCACTAGCGGTCCGGAAGTTCGACCTCTTGGCCGGGCTGTAACGCCTCGTAGGACGCGCGGTCCACCCAGCCGCCACCCAGCGAACGGTAGACACCGATGACGGACTTGTAACCGCCTGCCAGGGTTCCCGCATACTGCAGTTCGGAGTCGAAGAGAGTGCGCTGGGAGTCCAGGAACTCGAGGTAGGTGGCGACACCCTCGTTGTAACTCATTTCCGTGAGGCGGTTGTAGATGCGCAGCGCCTCCACGCGGTTCTGCTGCGCAACCAGTTCCTCCCGCACGTTGGCGCGGGCACTCAGCGCGTTCTCGACATCGGCGAAGGCATTGCGCAAGGAAAAGACGTAGGAGTTCAGCGCCTGCCGCTGCTGCCCTTCACTCGCGCGCACCTGGCCGCGGATCTCCCCCCAGCGGAAGATCGGCTGCAGCACGCTCCCGCCCACGTTCCAGATGTCGTATTGTGGCGACTCGAACAGCTTGCCGAAGTCGCCACTCGCGGTGCCCAGCAGGCCGGTGAGCGACAGGGATGGAAAATAGCGCGCCTTGGCCACACCGATGCGCGCGTTGGCGGAAACCAGTTGTTCCTCCGCTGCAACCACGTCCGGCCGGCGCAGCAGCATTTCAGACGGAAGACCCGCCGGCACCTCCGGCACCGCGAGCGCCCGCAGTGTGGTGCCGCGCGCGATGGGGCCGGGATTCCGTCCCAGCAACACGCTCAACGCATTCTCCACCTCGGTGATCCGCTGCTCGATCACGGGGATGGTGGCAACGGTACGCCAGTACTCGGCTTCCATGACCCGCAACTCGATTTCGGATACGTCACCGTGATCGTAGCGATTGCGCATGAGATCAACGGATTGTTCCCGCGTGGCGGCAGTGCGGCGCGCGATGTCGAGCTGGTCGTCGAGCGCAAGCAGGTCCACGTACGACGTCGCCACCAGCGATGCCACCGAGAGCACCACCGCGCGCCGGCCCGCCTCGGCGGCGAGCAGGTTGGCACGGGCCGCCTCGTTGGCGCGGCGGATGCGGCCCCAGATGTCGATCTCCCACGACGCGCCCAGCGACACATCGAAGTAGTTGTCGGTGGAACGGTCACCCTGGTCGCCCGGGAATGCGCGCTGGCCCCGGCTGCCCTCGAACTGCGCATCCAACTTGGGGAAGTAGTCGGAGCGGGTGACACCGTAGAGGCCCATCAGCTCGTCGACGCGCCCCGCCGCAATGCGGATGTCGTAGTTGGCCGTGAGCGCCTCGGCCACGAGGCTGGTCAGCACGGTGTCGCCGAACAGTTCCCACCAAGCCGTGTCCGCCAGCGCAAGCGACGTGGAATCCGCCATCACGAAGACGGTTGAATCCGCCGCGCGCCACGACTCCGGCGACTCGATGTCCGGCCGCTGGTAGTTGGGCCCCACCGAACAGCCGGCAACGAGCAGCATCCCCGCAACCCAGGCCGTACGCTTCATCGTGCGTCCTCCCCGCCCGGAGGCGCGACAGGCGCATGACCGCGCCGGGTGGTGGCCCGCTCAACGGCGACAAACAGAACCGGAATCAGGAAGATGGCCATCACCGTCGCCACCAACAGCCCCGCGAACACGGTCATTCCCAGAACCTTGCGCGCCTCGGCGCCCGCCCCGGCGGCGCGCACCAGCGGCATCACGCCCAGGATGAACGCGAAGGACGTCATGAGGATGGGGCGCAGGCGCAGCTTGGCCGAATCCAGCGCGGCCTGCACCAGATCCACCCCCTCCTCCTTGCGCACCTTCGCGAACTCGACAATCAGGATCGCGTTCTTGGCCGCGAGACCGATCAGCGTCACCAGGCCGATCTGCGTGAACACGTTGTTCACGTAGGCGGGGCTGAAGAAACGCATGATCCACAGCCCCAGGAAGGCGCCGAAAACGGCGAAGGGCGTTCCCAGGAGCACGCTGAAGGGAAGGCCCCAGCTCTCGTACTGCGCGGCAAGCACGAGGAACACCAACACCAGTGCAAACACGAACACGATGGCGGCCGTGCCCGCGGCTTTCTTCTCCTGGTAGGAAACGTTGGACCAGTCGTAACCCCAGCCGGCGGGCAACACGTCGCGCGCCACCTCTTCGAGCGCGTTGAGCGCCTGCGAGGAGCTGTAGCCGGCCGCCGGGACGCCGGTGAGTTCCGCGGAACGGTACAGGTTGAAACGGTTGGTGAACTCGGGGCCGTACGCGGGCGCGGTGCGAATCACCGAACTGAGCGGCACCATGGAACCATTGTTGTTGCGCACGAAGAAGCTGCCGATGTCGAAGATATCGTCGCGGTACTCCGGCTCGGCGAGCAGGTATACCTTGTAGACACGACCGTAGCGGTTGAAATCGTTGATGTAGCTGCCGCCCAGCATGGCTGCCAGCGTGGTGTTGACGTCCCTGACGGTCACACCCTGCTTGGTCACGCGGTCGGGGTCGAGCACGGCGGAAATCTGGGGCACGCTGGCGCGGTAGGGGCTCGAAATGGACCCGATCTCGGGCCGCTGGCGCGCAGCCTCGATGAACTTCTCCACCTGGTCGGCCAGGTCCTGCGGCGTGTTGCCGCTGCGGTCCTGCAGCATGAACGAGAAACCGGCGCCGGTTCCCAGCCCCTGGATGGGCGGCGGGCCGATGGCCAGCACAAACGCCTCGGGCACCTCCGCCGCAAACCGCCGGTTGAATTCCTCGATCATCTCGAAGGAGCGGCCCTCCTTGCCGTGGCGCTCGTGCCACGGCTTCAGTCCCACGAAGAAGGTGGCCATGTTCGACGCGGCCGTGCTCGAACTGATGCCATAACCCGCGATGGCCGTGTAGTTCTCGATGTTGTGGTCCTCACCGAGGATGCGCTCCACCTTGCGGCATACCTCGTCGGTACGCTGGAGGGAGGCGGCGTCCGGGAGCTGTACCGCCACCAGGAAGTACCCGTTGTCCTCCTCCGGTACGAAGCCGCCCGGAATGTGCTTACCGAGAAGCCCGATCGACACGATGATGGCCGCAATGAACACCAGGCTGCGGAACATCCGGCGAATCATGATGGCGGTGAACGAGAGGTAGCCGCCGGTGAACCTGTCGAAACCCCTGTTGAACCAGCGGTAGAACGGATCCAGGAACGACTTCGACTCGCCCTTGGGCTTGAGCAGCTTGGCGGAGAGCGCCGGGCTCAGCGTGAGCGCGTTGAGCGCGGAGAACATCACCGAGATGGCGATGGTCACCGCGAACTGCTGGAACAGCCTCCCGGTGATCCCGCCCATGAAGGCCACCGGCACGAATACCGCGGCGAGCACCAGGGACACGGCCACGATGGGGCCGGAGACCTCCTTCATCGCCTTGACGGTGGCGTCCTTCGGCGAAAGGCCCTGCTCGATATGGTGCATCACCGCCTCCACCACCACGATGGCGTCGTCCACCACGATCCCGATGGCGAGCACCAGCCCCAGCAGCGACAGCGTATTGATGGAAAAGCCCAGCAACGGAAACACAACAAACGTGGCGATCAGCGACACGGGCACGGTGAGCAGCGGGATGAGTGTCGCGCGCCAGTTCTGCAGGAAGACGAATACCACCAGAATGACCAGCAGAACCGCCTCGACCAGCGTGTGCAGGATCTCGTTGATGCCCTCTTCGACCGCCAGGGTGGTATCCAGCGAAATGGTGTAGTCGAGGCCGGGCGGAAACACCTGCTTCGCCTGCTCCATCACATCCTTGACGGCCGCGGCCACGGCCAGCGCGTTGGAGCCGGGCTGCTGGTAGATCATGATGACGGCCGCGGGCTCGCCGTTGTTGCGGCCGATCTGGTTGTACAGGAGGGTTCCCAGCTCGATGCGGGCCACGTCGCGCAGGTGCACCTGCGAGCCGTCCGGGTTGGTGCGCACCACGATGGTGCCGAACTCCTCCGCGGTCATCAGGCGTCCCCGCGCGCGCACCGTGTAGGTGAACTCGGTTCCCGGCGGCGCCGGCGCCCCGCCGATCTGCCCCGCGGGCGAAATGACATTCTGCTCCTGCACCGCCGCCACCAGGTCATTGACGGTCAGACCCAGCTTGGCCAGGTAGTCCGGCTTCACCCAGATGCGCATGGAGTAGTCGCTGCCACCAAAAAGAACCACGTCACCGACTCCGCGGATGCGGGCGATGACGTCGTTGAGGTTGATGCCGGCGTAGTTGGAGAGGAAGTTGTTGTCGTAGGTGCCGTCGGGCGACGACAGCGTTACCACCACCAGCGGAAAGGCCAGTGACTTCTTTACGGTGACACCGTACTCCTTCACCGACTGGGGCAGAGCAGCCGTCGCCTGCGAAACCCGGTTCTGGGTGAGCACGTTGGCGTTGTCGAGGTCGGTTCCGACTTCGAACGACACCTGCAGCGTCATGGTGCCGTCGTTGCCGTTGATCGACTTCATGTAGATCATGTTCTCGACGCCGTTGACCTGCTGCTCCAGCGGCGTGGCGACCGACTGTTCCACGTCCACCGCCGACGCGCCGAAGTACGTCGACTTGACCTGGATCATGGGCGGAACGATGTCGGGAAACTGGGCGATGGGAAGGGTCTGGATGGCGACAACGCCCAGCAGAATCAGGACGATGGAGATCACCATCGCCACGATCGGTCGCCTTATGAAGAATTCCGCCATCGGGTGGGGGGACCGGGCCTAGTGTACGGGTTGCGTGGTTTCGGCCGGGCTTTCCGACGCCCGCTCCGATACGGCCATCCCCGGACGCACGCGCACCAGCCCGTCGGTGATCACGCGCTCGCCCGCCACGAGCCCTTCGTCAACCACGACCTCGCTACCCAGCGTGGCGCCGAGGGTGACGCGGCGGTTCTGCGCGGTATGGTCGTCGCCCACCACGTACACCATCTTGACCCCCTGCACGTCCAGCACGGCGCGCGAGGGAATCACCACCGCATCCACGTGCGTTTCCACCGCTGTCCTCACGCGCGCAAACTGGCCGGGACGGAGCGTATGCCCGGGATTGGGGAAGTACGCCTCTATCAGGAGGGTGCCGGTGGCGGTGTCCACCTGGCGCTGTGCCACGCTCACCCAGCCCGCGTACGGGTGCGTGGAGCCATCCGCCAGGATGAGTTCCAGGTCCTGCCGTTCCCGGGGCGCGGCCTTGCCAGCTTCGTTTCGCCGCACCAGCTCCAGGTATTCCTGTTCGGTGATGGAAAAGCGCGCCCGCACCGTATCGATGCTCGAGATCGTGTTGAGGATGACGGGATTGGGATACTGCCCGACAAACTCGCCCGGCTTCGCCACGCTGAGCCCGATCAGGCCCGCGATGGGGGCCTTGATCCGCGCGTAGCTGAGGTTGAGTTCGGCGTAGCGAACCCCCGCTTCGGCCGCGTCGAGTTCGCTGCGGCGCGCATCCATTTCGGACTGGGCGATCTCCAGGGTCCGCTGGCTCACCGCACCCGCCTCGGCGAGGGGTCGGTAGCGCTTCACGTCGGACTCGGCCTGGGTGAGCATGGTCTTCACCTGGGCCCGGCTCGCGACGGCCTGGTTGTACTTTTCCTCCAGCTCGCTGGGATCGATAGAATAGAGGAGCTGGCCCTTCCTGACCGGGCCGCCCTCTTCGAAGTGGATGGTCTGCAACCAGCCGACGGTCCGCGCGCGGATTTCCACGTCCTGCGCCCCGTACACCTGCCCCACCCACTCCCGGTGGATCGGCACGTCCTTCTGCACCGCCGCCACAATGCCCACCTCGAGCGGCGCCGCGGAAGTTCCCTGCTCCTTCTTCCCGCAGCCACCCAGGAACACCAGGCCGCCGGCAAGGCACACGGCGAGCACGAGTTCCCCCCGGCCGGACCCCGGTCTCTTCTCAGTCGGACATTGGTTCATGATCATCTGGTTGGAGGGCCCCACTCCTGGCGGCTTTCTAGAGAGAACGACCGGAGTCGCATTCCCATGTGAGTGCTGAACTTGCTAGATTACCCGCCTTCCGGGCCGGAGTCAAGCTCCTGGCACCCCGCCGCTTGCCATTTACCCGTGGCTGGACTATCTTAGGCCGAACATCGTCCCGCCGCAAATGGGACGCTCTTTTTCTATGAACCCTGCAATCAAGGAGTTATCCACATGATTCGCAAATTGCTGACGGTGACGCTGATCACCGTGATCGCGGGCATCGCCGCGCCGAGTTTCGCTCAGAACGACGTCATCGAGCTGCTGCGCTCCGACATCCGCACGCAAAAGAAGGCGCTCATCACGGGGGCCATGCAGATGACCGAGGCCGAGAGCGACATCTTCTGGCCGATTTACAATGAGTACGAGAACGAGCTCCGCCTGGTCGGCGACCGGCGCGTTGCGACCATCAAGGACTTCGCGGACAATTACGAGAACATGACCGAGGAAATGGCCAAGGATCTCTCCAAGCGCTCGCTGAAGAATCAGGAAGACCGTCTGAGTCTGTACAAGAAGTACAACGGCAAGTTTGCCAAGGCGCTGTCGCCAAAGATGGCTGCCCGCTGGCTGCAGGCGGAGTACGCGATCAACGAAATGATCGACGTGCAGATCAGCGCCGAATTGCCGCTGATGAAGTAACGCCGGGTTTCCCAGATTCCGCACAAATGAAACGGGCGCGTCACACGACGCGCCCGTTTTTTTGAGCACCGCTTTCCCGCCGGTTCAGGCTCCCATCCGCGCCACCACTTCCCGGCACGCGGCCACCGGGTCCAGCGCGGCGATAATGGGCCGGCCCACCACCAGGAAGTCGGCGCCGTCGCGCACCGCCTGCCCGGGCGTGACCACGCGCGTCTGGTCGTCCGCTCCCGACTCGGGGAGCCGGATTCCCGGCGTCACCACAATGCATTCCCGTCCGAGCGCGCGCTTGATCGCGGGCAGCTCCTTTGCCGATGCCACCACGCCGTTCATGCCGGCGCTGCGCGCCATGCGCGCCAGCGAGACCACCGTGTCTTCCACCATGCCCTTGTGGCCAAAGGTGGCGTTCCATTCCGCCTCGCTGAGATGGGTGAGTACGGTGACAGCAACCAGGATCGCATCGGAACGATTGGAGCTCTCCACCGTTTCCCGCGCCGCACCCAGCATGGTGGTTCCGCCGGAGGCGTGCAGCGTCATCATGTCGGCGCCGATGGCCAGCGCGTTCTTCACCGCGCCGCGCACCGTGTTGGGGATGTCGTGGAACTTGAGGTCGAGAAACAGCTTTGCGCCGGCGCGCTTGACCACCTCACACACGCGGGGCCCTTCGCGCGTGAACAGCACGGAGCCAATCTTGAACCAGCCCGCGTAGGGGCTCAGCGACTCCACCAGCCCGCGCGCGGCGTCGTACGAGGCAACGTCGAGGGCGACGATAAGCCGCTCAGATGGTTGGGAACTCACGGGGGCGACTTCCTTTCCAGGGGATACGATCCACCAGCTGCTTCCGGCTGCGAGCCCAGCATACCACGTCGCACTCGGCGGCGGTGTTCCCGTTGCACCCGGCCGGGGCGGCTTCGCCGGCGTCAAAAAGATCGCCGTTCCTCAGGGAGGCCTTGAGGAACGGCGAATCTAGCAGGATATACTGCCCGGCAGCGGCCGGTACGCTTACTTCACGCCGTGCATCAGCCTCTGAATCAGCGGCGCGATCAGCAGCAGCAACACGCCCGAGCCTACAAGGGCCCAGAAGCCGAAGGTGTAACCCGCCAACGCCGACTCGGTGGACATGCCCACCTCGCCGCTCACGTGACCGGCGAAGATACCCGACAGGTTGTTGCCGATCCCGGTCGACAGGAACCAGCCGCCCATGCCGAATCCCACCAGCCGCACCGGGGCCAGCTTGGTCACCATCGACAGCCCGATGGGTGACAGGCACAACTCGCCGACGGTCTGGATCAGATAGACCGACGTCAGCGTCCAGAACGGAATCATGCCGGCGTCGTTCACCAGGCTGGAGAGCGCGAACATCAGCAGCAGGAACGCGAGTCCGTTGGCGGTCAGCCCCAGGCCGAACTTGCGCGGGATCGACGGATTCATGCGTCCCAGCTTGACCCACAGCCAGGCAAACACCGGCGCCAGCGCCAGAATGCCGATGGGATTAATGGACTGGAACCACGCCACCGGGAATATCCAGCCGCCGAAGTCGCGGTCGACGATCCTCTCGGCGAGGAAGTTGAACGAGCTTCCCGCCTGCTCGAAGAACATCCAGAACATCACGTTGAAGGTAAAAATGATCAGCATGGCGATGGCGCGGTCCCGCGCCACCTTGCCCTCCCGGATGCCTTCCACCAGGATCAGCGCGCACAGGGCGATGAACATGACGCCGAGGATCCAGCCCAGCGCGTTGGCACCCATCGACAACAGGAAGTAAATCACCGGAATCGCAGCCACTGCGGAAACACCAACCGCCAGCACCCGTCCGCGGTTCTCGGTTCCCTCGGTGGGACGCCCCACCGGGCCGAGCTGTTTGCGTCCGAAGTAGAACCACACCAGGCTGATCAGCATGCCGATCCCGGCGGCGATGAAGACCACCTTGTAGGCGGGCATTTCCGGGGTGCCGAATACCTGGTCGGCGAACCAGCCGGTGAGGAGCGGCGCGATGAACGCGCCGGCGTTGATGCCCATGTAGAACATGGTGAAGCCCGAGTCGCGCCGCGGATCCGACACACTGTAAAGCTTCCCGACCATGGTGGAGATGTTGGGCTTGAACAGCCCGTTGCCGGCGATGATGGTGGCCAGGCCCAGCTTGAAGATCGCCTCGCTGGGCAGGGAAATCATGAACAGGCCGGCCGCCATGATCACCGCCCCCACCAGGATGGAACGCTGGTAGCCGATGATGCGGTCGGCCACGTAGCCGCCGAAGATCGCGGTGGCGTAGACCAGCGCGAGGTAGGCGCCGTAGATCCGGCTGGCGGGGGCCTCACCGGACGCGTCGCCGTTGTGGAACTGGGCGACGATGTAGAGCGTCAGCGCCCAGCGGATGCCGTAGAACGCAAAGCGTTCCCAGAACTCGGACATGAACAGCATCCACAGCGGCCGTGGGTGGCCCAGGACCTGTTTGTAATCAGGGATCTCGGCCGCGCCGGCCGTCGTGGCGTTTCCTGCCATCTGGACGCTCCTTCCGTGGGGAGGTTGTAGATAGGACCGCCGGAGTCTAACCGTTTGAGTGACAACGAGTCAATCGGGTACAGAGGGGGGGGTCAGAGGGCAAAACCGGCCAGCAACATGACCGCGGTGTGGTCGGAACCGGGTTCGAACCAGTAGATCGCGGCGTCCACGCGGGACCATGATCCGCCCGCGAGGATGCCGCGCTGGACGTCGGCGTCGGACTGATAGACCTTCGTTCGCTGCACGGCGATGCCGCCGCGGAACCAGCCCTTCGACCATCCCAGTTCGGACCATGAATAGAAGAAGTCGTCCGCCTTGTCCCCGAGGTCGAAGAGATACTCGCCCTCGCTGGAGAGATCGAACGCCTTCCAGTAGAGCGCGCCGCGGTAGCCGGGCGCGATACCGTCGGTGGAACCAAAGACACCACCGGCCATGAGGGTCAGTTCCCACGAGAGACTGTCCCCGCCATCGAGGTTCACCCCCAGCCACAGCGAACCGGTGCGGAGGTCTTCGTAGTTGTAGCGGGCCTCCTGGTGGAGCGGGCCGCGGTCGGCCCAGGCCACGGCGGTCACGAAGTCATCGTCGTTCTCAACGAAGTACGCGTAGGCGGTTGCGTAGCCCGACCACGCCGGCGTGGTCGCGACGGTGTCCGCGGACGCGGCCGCGGAGCCGGGATCGGCCAGCAGCAGCGTGGCCGCAAGAAGAGGGGCTGAAATCAGCATGCCGGCTACCCACCCAGCACGATCGCGATGAAGACCAGCGCCACGCCGAACAGCATGAGGAACACACCCACCGCCCACGGCCGCCCGTTGGTCTCCCTGCCCCATCGGTGCCCCACCAGAAAGAGCATGGCGACGAGCAGCGCGTTGGAAGTCCGCAATGCGATGCGCGTTGAATCGATGAACAGAAACGGAATCACCGCCGGGATGGCGGAGACGAATACCAGCCAGAAACTCGCAATGCCGCCATAGATGTCTTCGCGGGTAACGCGCGTGACGACGGGCTCCTTGCGGCGGATGGTCGTCACGACGTCCTCGTAGAACTGGTGGCGTGCCTCACGTGTGCTGATCGAATCGAGTTTCTCGTCCAGCTCACCTGCGATTGCGGTAACCGCGCCTTTCGGGTCCTGGGTTGCGCGTATCTTGCGAATCAGACGGGCATCCCGGCTGCGGGCGAACATGCAACCCATCACGTACATCAGGCCGTCGATGAGCCCCCACGCCAGGTTGCAGCCGATGGCCGCGATCAGGAGTGTCCGGGTGGCTCCGCTGCCTTCGCCCGCACTCAGGCCCGTCCCCAGGGTGAATGTGAGCACCATGATGAGGCCAAACAGCACCTCACCGAGGCTGTCGCCCGGGTCGAGGTACTTGTTGATGAAGGATTGCCGCAGTGAGCTCATGTCCGCCCGGGAGTATTGCGGTACAGGGTCTCAGCCGGCGGGTGCGAACCGCGCGGGAAGCGCCCGCGCCGTCACCCAGGCCGGGTTCTCCTCGAGCGCGGCGATGATGCGCTCGGGGAGAGCGGGGTCATTATAGAGAACCGTGCCCACCTGCACCGCGGTGGCACCGGCCAGGAAGAACTTGCGCACGTCGTCAATAGAAGAGATGCCGCCGATGCCCACGATGGGAATCTTCACCGCTTTGGCGCACTCCCACACCTTCTGCAGCGCGATGGGAAGAATGGCCGGCCCGGAGTAGCCCGCGCTGCCGCGCGCGAACACAGGCTTTCCCGTCTCCAGGTCGAAGTCGATGCCGATGACGGTGTTGATGGCGGCGATGGCGTCCGCACCCCCCTGCTCCGCCGCGCGCGCCACATCGGCCACGCTGGTGATGTTGGGGGTCACCTTGATCCACAGGGACTTCTGCGGGATGCGCTCCTTGACGATACGCGCGATGCGCTCGACGAGCTGCGGGTTGCGCCCCTGGTCCAACGCCTCGCCCTTCACGTTGGGGCAGCTGAGGTTGAGTTCAAGACCGGCGTAGCCGTCCATGGGCGCGAAGGTCTCGGCCAGGCGGACGAACTCGTCCTCGGTCTCCGCGGCCACGCTCACCATGACCGCCACGTCGGGGCGCTGATTGAGCTGCGGCAACTTCTCGGCCACGTAGCGCTCGAGCCCCACGTTCTCCAGCCCGATGGAGTTGAGCATACCGTGCGGCAGCTCATGGATGCGCGGCGGCAGGTTGCCCTCGCGCGGACGCATGGTGATGGTCTTGGTGACCACGCCACCGAGGCCGGAGAGATTGACCAGCGGCGAGTACTCCTCCGCGTAGCCGCAGATGCCCGACGCGATGAACACGGGGTTCTTGAAGCGAACCGGGCCGATCTGCACACCGATGTCGCTCATGGGACGGGCAACTCCTTCCAGCGCAGAATGGAGCCGTCGAACACCGGGCCGTCGTGGCACACGGTGCGGTAGTGGCTGCCGCCGTCGAGGGTGGTGGGTACGACGCACGCGCGGCACGCGCCCAGCGCGCACCCCATGCGGTTTTCGAGCGACGCGTAGTGCGGGATGTGCATGCGGTCGGCCAGCGCCTGCGCGGCGCGCATCATCACGGTGGGACCGCAGGAGAAGATGGCGTCGGCGGGCTCGCGCGCGAGTTCGCGTTCCGCGGCCTGCACCACGTTGCCCTGGAAACCGTGGCTGCCGTCGTCGGTGGCGAGGATCACGCCGCGCGTTTCGAGCGGCACGTGTTCCAGGAAGAGATCTTCCCGGGTGCGCGCGCCGTAGATCAGCCGGTAGCCGTCACCCAGGTTCCCCGGCGCACGGAAGCCGTAGTAGTAGAGCGGCGCGAGCCCCACGCCGCCACCGAGACCGAGGATGCGTTTACCCGGCAGCACCGGGTACGGGTGTCCCAGGGGTCCGTAGAAATCCACGCGGTCGCCTTCGACCCGGTGACGAAGTGCGCGCGAGCCGGGCCCGACTTCCACGATGACGAGATCGATGAACTCTCTGGTGCAATCGTGGATGCTGAAGGGCCGGCGCAGAAAGAAGCGTCCGTCGCCCGCCGCGGGGACGGCGACGTGCACGAACTGCCCCGCCTGCGGCTCCACGAACCCGTCCGGCCGCGCCAGGCGCAGCAGAAAATAGCGCCGGCTGAGTTGAACATTATCGATGACGCGCGCGCTGTGCTCGTGCGCGTGCGCGGGCGCAAAGAAGGCTGCCATCAGCCGCCACCACCACTGGAATCGGCCGGCGCGGCGGTGGTATCTGCCACAACCGGTGCGGGTGGCGGCGCAACCGCGCTGGTGTCCGCCACGGCGGGACGGCGGACGCGCGCGGAATCGACGCCGGCCACCGGTCGCGGCACGGGCCGCTGCGGCCGGTTGCGCGTATCGGGGCCGGGCGGCGGGACCACCTGCGGCGCGGGCGCCTTCTGCACCCATTCCGAGACCGGCGGCGGAGCCGGCGCACCGGCGTAGAAGCCCTGCGCCAGTTGCGCCTGTGCGCTGTCCGGATAGCGGGTGATGAGCACCTCGTAGTACTGGCGCGCCTTCAGCGTATCGCCGTGTACCACGCCGCTGATGTACCCGAGGGCGTAGACCGCCTTGGGGGCGTACTCGCTGTCGGGGAAGTCGTTGGCGACCTTTTCGTAGTTCGCGACGGCCTTGTCGGGGCTCTCGAACTGGAAGAACTGAATCTCGGCCAGCGAGAAGGTTCGCATGGCCACGGCTTCCGGGCTGTCATCGCCCGATGTCTCCTGCACCTTGAGCATCCGGCTGATGTTGCCGCTGCGCTTGATGGCGTCCTCCGCGTAGTCCGAACTCGAGTATGCCCGCGGCACCTCCTGGTAGTTGTGCTGCGCGGTCTGCAGGCTGTCCATGGATTCGTACAACACACCGAGTCGGTAGTACGCCTCCGCGGCGTAGGTACCGCGCGCGAAGCGCGTGGTGACATCCTTGTACTCGTCAATGGCGATGATGGTGGAGTCGAGTGCCGCGTGCGCGCGTGCCCGCAACAGGATGGCTATGGGCTCCTTCTCGATGGAGCGCGGGAGCGTCTTCACACCCTCCAGCGTCGTGATCGCGTTGTGGTATTCGCCCAGCTGGGTCTGCACGCGCGCCATCCCGATCCACACGTCGTACCGGTAGGATTCCGGGATGCGCGACTCGCTGAGTCGGCTGTACACGTTGAGACTCTCCTGGTACTGTTCCTTGCGCGCCAGGATGTCGGCCATCTCCACCTGGGCGGTGAAGCGATAGTTCGAGTGGTCGTGGTCCTTCTCGAGAATCCCGAGCGCCCTGACGGCCTCGTCGTACATCCCCAGCTCCATGAGGCTCGAGCACAGCAGGTACAGGGCCTCCGGGCGATGGTCGTTCTTGCGGTGCTCGGACACGAAATCGCGCAGCGCCAGCGCTGCGAGGTCGTACTTGTCGCTGGCATAGAGCGACTTTCCCTTGAGGAATTCCGCGTCGTCCAGCAGGTTGCTCTCGGGATGCGTGCGTTCCAGCGTGTCCAGTGCAGCGACTGCCTCTTCATAGCGGCCCAGCGCGTACAACGACTTGGCCGAGAGCAGCATGGCATCGTCCACATGTTTGCTATCGGGATAGTTGGCGATCATCTTCTTGCACTTCTCGATGACATCCTCGTACTGGCGGGCCGCGGGACTGGCGCTCGTGGGTTGTGACTGCTGGGAGGGCTGCGATTGCTGGGATTGCCCGGGCTGGGTCTGGGCGGCGCGCGTATCCAGCTTCTGCGCCTCCTTGAACTGCTGCTCGGCGTTGTAGAGCGTGTTGAAGTACGCGCACGCGCTGAGCGTGATCAGCGCGCCCAACAACGCAACCGAAGTCCAGCCCCGTGCCCGCGCGGTACGCACGCTACACTCCCACCCCCGCCGTCGAGACGCACACGCCGTTCACCAGCGTGTGCTTCACCCTGCCGGTGACCTCGTGCCCGATGAAGGCGGAGTTCTTTGAGCGAGAATGCAGATCCTCGGCGCGCACCGTCCACGGCTCCGCCGGATCGAAGAGCACCAGGTCCGCGGAAGCCCCGCGGCTGAGCGTCCCACCGGGGATGCCGAGGCATGCCGCCGGCTTGTGGGTGATGAGCGCCAGCGCCTGCGGCAGCGTGAGATGACCCGGGGCAACCAGATGTTTGACCACCAGCGGAAACATGGTCTCGAGCCCCACGGAACCATTCGGCGCCGCGCTGAACTCCACCTGCTTCTCGTGGGCCGCGTGGGGAGCGTGATCGGATGCGATGCAGTCGATGGTTCCGTCCTTGATGGCCTCGATCATGGCCTCGCGGTCCTCGGCGCCGCGCAGGGGCGGGTTGATCTTCTTGCTGGTGTCGTAGGTGACGAGATCCTTGTCCTCCAGGCACAGGTAGTGGGGCGCGGTTTCCGCCGTCACCGAGAGACCGTCTTCCTTGGCGCGGCGGATGAGCTGGATGGAGCCCCGCGTCGACATGTGCGCGCCGTGGTACTTCGCGCCCTTGACCGCGCGCAGAATGGTGAGATCGCGGGCGAGGCACACTTCTTCGCTGTACGCGGGAATTCCCTTCAAGCCGAGTTTGGTGGAGTAGAAGCCCTCGTGCATGACACCGTCGCCCGAGGCGCACATGTCCTCGCAGTGCTCGATGAACGGGATTCCCAGCGGCACCGTATACTCCATCACCCGGCGCGCCATGTCGGCGGTGCCCACCGGCGAGCCGTCGTCGCTCACCGCCACCGCGCCCGCATCCACCAGATCGTGGTACTCGCTCAGCACCTCGCCCTTGCGGCCGATGGTGGCCGCGGCGATGGGATACACCTTCGCCAGACCCGCAATCTTCGCCTGGGTGAGGATGAACTCCACCACGCTGCGGTCGTCGATGGCGGGAATGGTGTTGGGCATGCACGCCACCGACGTGAACCCACCCGCCACCGCGGCGCGCGTGCCGGTGGCGATGGTTTCCTTGTACTCGTGTCCGGGCTCGCGCAGGTGGACGTGGATGTCCACGAAGCCCGGCGCCAGATGCAACCCGCGCCCGTCGTAGATGGGGAGCGCCGCCTCTTTCGCGCGTCCGCGTTCGACGCCTTCGATCTTGCCGTCGGCGACGACCACGTAGCCGGGGAACAAGGTGTTGCGCGCCGGGTCCACGACGGTCACGTTATCGATGATGAACGAGCGATGGGTGAGATTGTCGAGACTCAGCATCATGCCACCTGCTTCCCTTCCCGTGCCTTCTGTTCCGCGGTCTGCGTCTCTCCCAGCTCCAGCGCCGCGGCGCCGCTCACCAGATAGAGCACGGCCATGCGCACCGCAACACCGTTGGTAACCTGATCGAGGATCACCGAGCGTTCTCCGTCGGCGACGTCCTGCGCGATTTCGATGCCGCGGTTCATCGGCCCCGGGTGCATGACGATGCAATTCTTCTGTGCGTTCTTGAGCACGTCGGTGTTGATCCCCCATACGCGGGCGTACTCGTCCAGGCTCGGGAACATTCCCGCCTTCTGCCGCTCGCGCTGGATGCGCAGGACGTTGATGGCATCCGCGCCCTCCACCGCCTTCTTCAGGTCCGTTTCCACGCGTACACCGAAGCGCTCGACCTCGGGCGGCATCAGGGTGGGCGGGCCGCACACCACCACCTCCACACCCATGGTGACCAGGCCGTGGATGTTGGAGCGCGCCACGCGGCTGTGCGCCACGTCGCCCACGATCACCACCTTCTTGCCCTCGAAGCTGCCCCACCGCTCGCGCAGCGTGAACATGTCCAGCAGTCCCTGGGTGGGGTGCTCGTGCGAACCGTCGCCCGCGTTGACCACCGACCCGTCCAGCAGGCTGGCCAGAAAGTGCGGCGCGCCGGAGGCACCGTGGCGGATCACGATCATGTCCACCTTCATGGCTTCTATGTTCTCCGCCGTGTCGCGCAGCGTCTCACCCTTGGACACGCTGCTCCCGGAGGCGCTGAAGTTCACCGAATCCGCGCTGAGGCGCTTCTCGGCCAGCTCGAAGCTGATGCGCGTGCGTGTGCTGGGCTCGAAGAACAGGTTCGCCACCGTGATGCCGCGCAGCGCGGGCACCTTCTTGACCGGACGCTCGGAAATTTCCTTGAAGGACTCCGCGGTGTCCAGGTAGCGGATGAGATCCTCCGCGCTCATTCCTTCCAGGCCGAGCAAGTGTCTTGACTGGGTCATGATTGTTTCTCCGCGAGAAGGACCTCGTCCTCGCCGTCGATCTCGGCGAGTTGGACGTCGACCAGTTCATTTTCCGAAGTCGGCACGTTCTTGCCCACGTAGTCGGCCTTGATGGGAAACTCCCGGTGTCCGCGATCGACCAGCACCGCGAGCTGAATCTTGCGCGGGCGGCCATAGTCGATGAGCTCGTCGAGTGCCGCGCGGATGGTGCGGCCGGTGAAGAGCACGTCGTCCACCAGCACGATCACCTTGTCGGTGATGTCTTCCTTGATGTCGGTCTTTCCCACGTGGGGGTGGCGCGTAATGCGCTGGAAGTCGTCGCGGTACAGGGTGATGTCGAGCGCACCCACGGGGATGGGCTGTCCTTCGTTCTGCTCGATGTATTCGGCAATACGCTGGGCCAGCGGGACGCCGCGGCGGCGGATGCCTACCACCACGATCCCGTCCACACCCCCGTTGCGCTCCACGATCTCGTGGGCGATGCGCTTGACGGCGCGGCGGATCTGGTCGCGATCCATGAGCGTCGCCTTATAATGGATGCCGGCGTGATCTTCCTTCTTCATGCGGACCTCATGCGGGCGTCTCCGGTGGTCTCGGGTGGTGTCCGGGGCGGCATCGGCGGGCACAAAAAAAGCCCTCCTGGGAAGTTCAGAGGGCGAGGCACCTGGCGGCGGCGCATCGAAATACGCCGTTGTCATTTTCTCGACCCCTTGCCGGTCTCCCGGACCAAGCTTAAAAGGATCTGCTGCCATGCATGGTACGCCCCCGGGGGCGGCGAGGCAAGGGGATTCTTCGGGGCGTCCGCAAGGGCTGTTCCGCGAATTCCGGCGCCCTCGGACTTGTCATACGGGACCAGCACTCCGTATTTCCTGCTGGCCATTGTGCTCGCGAACACCGGCGCAAGGGGTTCGCGACCGAAGCGCTGCGGTGCGTGACGAAGTACTGCTCCACGAAGTGCGGGGTCACGGAGTTCATGGCGCATATCGATCCTGAGAATCACCGCAGCCCGTCGCTGGCGGAGCGACTCGCCATGCGCTGCGTGGGAAGCGGGCCTCATCCCGTCGATGGAGCGCAGTCTGATATCTACTCCGTCGTCGTCGCGCCACGCAGCAACCGGGACGACAGTTGATGTGGCGTTCAGACTGCTTGGTCTCACACGCGCACACTTTCTTGCGTTTCTTTCGTCACGAATGTTGACTACTCAGCAAACATTGCTACATTAAGAGAGCACGTTGTGTTCCTCCCATCATCTTTGTGTGGTGCAGCCCATCAGGAGGTAATGCCGTGTTGCTTCATTCTCTCTCCGACAAGAAACTCCTCTCCACGACCCACGAACTCACCCGCCGCGAGCGCAGGCTGGCTCTCAGCGTGTTGCTGCATCTCAACGAGATCGAACGGCGCAAGCTGCACCTGGAACTGGCGTACAAGTCGATGTTCGAGTTCTGCACGGCTGCTCTGGGGTACTCGGAGTCGGCCGCCTCACGACGCCTGCGCGTTGCGCGGTGCGTGGCGCGCTTCCCCGAGGTGTACGCCCTGCTGGAATCAAACGAGGTGAACGTGAGTACGGTCGCCCAGGTGGCGCGCGTGTTGTCGGTGGACAACAAGGTCGAGATACTGGCGCGGATTCGTGGCAGATCGCAGCGGCAGGTCGAGGCAATCGTCGCCGAGTACGAGCCCCGCGCGGCGGCGCCGCGGGACCGGGTGCGCACGGTGGTGGTGCGGGTCCCGGTTGTGGCGGCGCCTTCAACGCCGGTCCAGGCGGCGAATGTGGGCGAAGATGGCCGCGGGCTGTCTCTCGCGACAGACCCGGGCGCTGCCCCCAATGGCAGGAATACACCGCCGCGGGCGCCGGCACGAGATCACAACCGTAACGGTTGTGAATGTAAAGATGGCGTGGATTCACGGGGCGCGACCGGGGCCGTGGCGGTCGGCGGCATGGCGGAAGCCGCGCGACTCGAACGCCTTGCGTCCATCCACTTCTGCGCCAGCGAAGCATTCATGGCCAAGATCGAGAAGGTGAAGTCGCTGGTCTGGCACCGCCTGCCGGCCAATGCTACTTTCGAGCAGGTCTTCGAGCTGGCCCTGGATTTCTTGATCGCGCGCGAGGATCCGTCACGCCGACAGTCAAGGCGCGAGCAGCGCGCCGGACGTCAGGAGCGCGGGGCTGTCAAAGCCGCCGGCAACGCGAAGAAACGACGCGAGAATCCGCGGCATATCCCCATGGCGGTACGCGACACGGTCTTTCGTGAGAGACGACGGCCGCTGCACGTTCAAGGCTGGCAATGGCCGGCGCTGCGAATCCAGGCGCGCGCTGCAGATCGATCATGTCAAACCCGTTGCCCGTGGTGGCCCCGGCACGCCGGATAATCTACGGCTCCTGTGCGCGTATCACAATCGATTGGAAGCGGAGCTTCTGATGGGATCGTGCGGGCGTCGCGACGGACCTACGACCCGAACGCCTCGTGGTCTGCGACCGCGGTGAGGTCGTCCACCAGCCAGTCCGGGTTGGCGGCGGCGAGTTTCTCCGCGGACGTCCAGCCCGTGGACACCGCGAGGCACTTGAGACCGTGCGCCTTCGCGCAGGCCACATCCAGCAGCGAGTCCCCCACGATCACCGCGTCGGCCGCGTCGAAGCGGCGCCCCAGCAGGGCGTGGGCGCGTTCCAGCGCCACCGGCGGCAGGTCATTGCGGTCGAACTGATCGTCGCCGTAACTGCCGAAGGCGAAGTAGCCGTCGATCCCCACCCGCGAGAGTTTTATCTTTGCGCCTCGTTCGAAATTCCCCGTCAACAAACCCAGGGCAAGATCGTCCCGTGCGGCGAGGGCATCGAGCAGTCCGGGCAGGCCCGGCAGAATGCGCATGCGGTCGCGGTGCAGGATCTCGTCGAGGCGGTCGAGGTAGGCGTCGCGGGCCGAAGGCAGCCACGCCACCACCTCCTCCCGCGTGCGGCCGGCTTCGGTGAGCAGGTCCAGCATGATGCGCGGGTCGGTCTTCCCCGAGAACTCGTGGTTATAAATGTCGCCGGTCTCGCCGTAGACCTCCATGAGGGCTTCGGCGAAGGCGAGGCGCGGCTGCTTGCCGCTGTCGACCAGCGTGCCGTCGATATCAAACAGGATGAGTTTCACGCAGGCAAGCTACTACGGGGGGGTGTCCGGGTGCAAACCGTGTTTGCGGGCAGTCCGCCGAAAATGGCGGGCGCACGATACCGATCCGACGCGATTTCCGCAGCGCGATTTCAAATGTTTCGCGCGAGGACCATGAGCGGAGGAGCGGTGTCGTGCGACCGCAAGAAGCGGCTACGGCCACAGGCGGGGCACCATGACCAGCGCGAGCACGAATATGAGCAACGTCAGCGGCGCGCCCACGCGCACGAAATCGCGGAAGCGGTAGCTGCCGGGGCCATAAACCATCGCGCACGACGGTTCGAGGGGGGTCAGGTACGAACAACTCGCGGCGATGGCAATCATCATGGCAAATGGGCGCGGATTTAGATCGGTCAGAATCGCCGCCTGCAACGCAATGGGCAGCATGACGATGGCCGCGGCCTGGTTGGACATGGGCTGGGTAAGCAGGACCGTCAACATGAAGAAGCCGCCGAGGAGCCAGCGTGGCCCCAGTCCGTCCACCAGGAAACCGGCAAGGTACGCCGCCGCCCCCGTTTCCTGCATGGCCGTGCCCAGCCCGAGCAACGCCGCGATCATGATGATTACACGCCACTCCACCGTGGCGTAGGCCGCCGCGGGTGAGATGCAACGCGTGGCAAACACGATCACGACGCCCAGCATTACCGAGATCGCGATGGGAAGAATCCCCAGTGCCGCCAGCGCGAGCACGCCCACGAAGGTGGCAATCGCCACCGGCGCGCGCGCGCGGTTGGGGCGCAGCGTGTCCATCAGCTCTACGCGCCCCAGTGCCTGAAAGGTGGGTTCGTCGCGCATGCGCGAGAGAACGTCGCGGCGCCCCTGCAGCAGCAGGACGTCTCCGATCTGCAGCGGCACGTCGCTCATTTTGCGCACCACGTGCACACCGCGATGGTTCATCCCCAGCACCTGCAGCCCGAAGCGCTCGCGGAAGCGAAAACCACGCAGGGTGCGCCCGATGAGCGCCGAACCAGGCAGCAGGATCGCCTCCACCAGGCCCATGTCGTGCTTCTGCAGTTCCGGGTCGGACAGCGTCACGTCCGCCTTGATCTTCACACCGGCGATGTCCTTCACGCGCACGATGTCCTCCTGCCGCCCCTCCACCATGAGCACGTCGCCATCCTGCAGCAGCGTGGCCCCGTCGGGCTGGATGTACTCGCGCTTGTCGCGCACGATGTGCAGAACGGTAAGGCCCAGGTTCTCCCCGATCTTCGCCTGCGCCAGCGTTTTGCCCGCGAGGCCGGATTTGGGCGTGACGATGAGTTCGCTCAGGTAGGGTCGCAGGCCGAAGCGGTCGGCCAGGTCCTGCGCCTTGGCGCGATCCGGCACCAATCGCCGGCCAATGAGAATCATGTACAGGATCCCCGCCAGCGCGATGGGGATACCGATGGGGGCGAGTTCAAAGAGACCCATGGGCGCCATGCCGTGGTCGCGCATGACACCGCTCACCACCACGTTGGTGGACGTGCTCACCAGAGTGACAGAACTGCTCAGCGTGGATGCGAACGCCAGCGGCATCAGGAAGCGCCCCGCACTGGTGTTGGTGCGCTGGGCCATGCTGAATGCGACGGGGAGAAAGAAAGCGGTCGATGCCGTGTTGCTCATGAACGCGCTCATGGTGGCCGCGGCCACCATCAGCAGCAGCAGCGCTCGGGTGGGACTCTTGCCGCTCTGGCGCATGAGCGCGCGGCCGATCACGTCCACCACACCCGTCCGCTGCAGGGCGGCGGTCATGATGAGCAGGCCCAGGATCAGAATGACGGTGTGGCTGCCGAAGCCGGCGAAGGCGCGCTCGGTGGGCAGGAGCCCGGTGAGCACCAATGCCAGCAGAATGCCGAGCGCGGTAACGTCGGGAGAGACCTTCTCCGACCAGAAAATTGCAATGCCGGCGCCGAGAATCAGCAGTAACAGTGCGATCTCTGGTGTCACGGCAACTCCCTTTTTCTACAGCTCCTGCCGGGCCCACCACCGCCATGTCGCGCGGACCGGTCGCCGGGCTGTCAAGGGTAACGGCCCGGCACCGGCTGCGCAACGACGATCGTCGGCAGTGAACTGGGCAGGTTTGTGCCATCCCCCGGGTGTTCGTATCTTGCTATGATGCACGGGCAACTGTGACGCCGTTTCGTAAGACATGACCCCACCATTCATCGCAATGCTGTTCGCCTTTACCATCGCGCTTCCGGAGCAGGGCGGCCGCGTGATCCTGGAGGATCGCCTGGCCTCCGCCCTCGTCCTCGCGCCGGGCGACACGGTGGAAATTCGCATGACCGGCGACAACCGGGACGCCACCGCCTTCGTGGTGGCGGGCACCCACACACCCCCGCCCGACCCGGCGGGCATCAGCCGCAGCAGCCGCACGGTATGGATGTCGCTCCCCGACCTCGAAGACCTCTCCGGACGCCACGACCGCGTGAGCCGCTTCGTGCTGGCGCTTGCGCCGGGCGCGAATGCCGATTCGACGGTGACCGCACTCAACCAAATGGAAATGGGCTTTCGCGCCTACCACGCCACCGACGTGGCCGCGCGCTCTTCTGAGACCTTCGTGGTGATCTCCAACTTCCACAAGGCAATCTCGTTTCTCTCCATCATGGCCGGCTCGGCCTTCCTGGCCGCCATCGTGCTCCTGCAGGTTCAGGAGCTGCGCAAGTCGCTCGGCGTGCTGCGCGTGCTGGGCTTCTCGCGGCGGCGCATCTACGTTTCGGTGGTGGGGGAAACGGTGTTACTCGCCAACACGGGCGCGGCAATCGGGGTGGCGCTGGCACTGGTGGTGTCGCGCGGGGTAAACATGTACTACCGCCGCTATTTCGACACCGATCTCGTCTTTTCCGCGGTGACGGGAATGCACGTGGCCCTGGCATTCGGGATCGCCACGCTGGTGGGACTGCTGGTGGGATCGCTGGCAACCGCCTACCTGTTCCGTTTGCAGGTGAACGAGGTGCTGGGCCGATGATGATGATGCGCATCGCGCTTCGCAACGTGCTGCGGCACCGGCTGCGCACCACCTTTTCGGTGGCGGCACTCGCCATTGCGGTAGCGCTGCTGGCCGACATGCTCATGCTCTCCACCGGCATGGAGAAGACATTCAACCGGGTGCTCTCGTCGGTGGGATACGAAGTGCGCGTATGTCCACGCGGCACGCTCCCCTTCGCCACCGAGGCGGTGATCACGGAGAGCGCGCGCGTGACCGACCGGCTCGCGCGCGACGCGCGCGTGGCCCGCGTGCTGCGCGTACTCGGAACCACCTTGTACGCGGACTCGGTTCCCGTCTTCGCGATGGGTGCGAGTGGAGAGGACCAGTCCCTGTACCGTGTGGTGGAAGGTGTCGACATCTCGCGCGTGCCTGTGCCGGAACAAACGCCCCTGGTGATGAACAGAAATGCCGCCGCCGCACTCGGCGCCGGGGTGGGCGACACACTCTCGCTCACCGCAACGCCGCCCGGCGCAACCATGGCGTTCTCGGACGGCGCGATAGTGGTGGTGAGCGGCATCATCGACATCGCCTTCGACCTGCCCGGCCAGCGCACGGTGGTGATGCCGCTCGATGCGGTGCAGCGACTGCGCCCGGAATCGCGCGACGCGGTCTCCTTCGTCCTCGTCAAACTGCACGCCGGCGGCGACGATCCGCTCGCGCCCGCCGGGGTTGACGACCAGCGCGCGGTGGCGGCCGGGATCGAGGCGGACTTCCCGGAGTTGTCGGCCTACTCGATGGACACACTCATGCTCGCGCTCGAGCGGCAACTCGCGTACTTCAAGCAGTTTGCCACCATTCTCTCCACCATCAGCCTGTTCATTACCTTCCTGCTCATTGCCGTGCTGCTCGCGATTGGCGTGGGCGAACGTCGCGGCGAGATTGCCGCACTGCGCAGCATGGGCTTTGCACGGCGCTCGATCCAGTGGATGATCGTGGCGGAGAGCGTTGTATTGCTGGCCATGGGTGCCGCGATCGGCGCGGTGCTGGGCTGGTTTCTGGCCGGGTATCTGGACGGCATCCTCACCCGCTCGCCGAGTTTGCCGGACGGGTATCGTTTCTTCATACCCGCGCCGCGCGAGATCATCCTGGCGGTGCTCATTTCCGGCGCGGCCGGCGTTGTTGCGGCGCTGCTCCCCGCGGTGCAGGCGGCGCGCGTGGATATTCCCCGGACCCTGCACGAAGAGGTGGTGTGAGTGGCGGCCGAACCGATCATCGTGGCCGAACGAATCGGCAAGAACTACCACGTGGGAGCCAGCGACGTGGAGGCGGTGCGCGACTTCTCGCTAACCGTCGCGCGCGGTGAGTTCGTCTCCCTCATGGGACCCAGTGGCTGCGGCAAGAGCACGCTGTTGAATCTATTCGGCTGCATCGACACGCCGACCTCGGGACGGCTGCGCGTGTTCGGCACCGACGCGGCGGCGATGAGCGACGGCGAGCGGTCGGCCCTGCGCCTCAGGCGCATCGGATTCGTGTTTCAGCGCTTCTACCTGCTGCCCATGCTCACCGCGTTTGAGAACGTGGAACTGCCCATGATCGAGGCGAAGGTACCGCGCCGCGAGCGCACCGAACGCGCAAGATCGCTGCTGGAGCGGGTCGGGCTGGGACACCGCATCAAGCACCGGCCCCACCAGCTCTCCGGCGGCGAAATGCAGCGCACCGCCATCGCGCGGGCGCTCGCCAACCAGCCCAACCTGGTGATCGCCGACGAACCCACCGGCGAGCTCGACCGCAAGACGGGCGCGTCGATCCTGGCACTGATCAAGGAACTGCAGCAAGGCGGCCTCACCGTCGTCATGGCCACCCACGACCCGCATGCCGCCGAACTCGGCGACCGCGCCATTCAGATGGAGACATCGTGAACACCGTCTCGTTCATCGGCAAGGGACTCCGCTTCCGCCCGCAGCGCACGTTGCTGTTGCTGCTTGGTTTTGCGGTGGGTGTCATGGTGATGACGGTGCTCCTGTCCGTGGGCACCGCCGTGCTGGACCAGGCCATGGACGAGGATCTGACCGGCGGCGGCGACGTGGTGCTGCTGCCCGTCGGCATCGACGTGTCCGTGCTCAAGACCGGCGGCGTCACGTCCATGAACTTCGACATCCCCAACGCGCGCTACCTCACCCGCGAGTTCCTCACCCCGCGGCGGCTTCCCGGCGTGGATGTGGTCTCACCCGAGCTGTCGCGCGTGTACGGCACGCTCTCCCACCGCGGCAACGAACAACTGGTGCGCATGGAGGGCGCGGTGCCATCCCGCTTTCGTGGGCTGTGGCCGGCGATGCCCGCTGCGTTCGCCGACACGCCGCACGACCGCGACTACATCGACCCCGACTTCACCGCACTGCTCTACCAGATCGACGCCTTCCACCCGCCGGTGGTGGACACCAGCCAGGTGTGGGCGGAGTGGCACTACTTCAACTACCACGACGACGCGGGGCGCTCGCTATACGTCTCCATCAGCGGTGTCACCTTCGACGAGGACATCGCGGCCAGCGGCTACTCGCGCGGCGTGGTGCTGTTCGAGTTCGTGGACGAACACGGCCGGCAGACGAAGATGGTGGACATCCTCCCCGGCCGCGAGATCCGCGCCTCGTACGACTCCCCCGATCTGCTGGTGGGCTTGAACGCGGTGCGCCTGGACGGCGGCGCCTACCGCGTGTCGGTTGCGCTCTCCGACTCGCTGGCGCGGCCGGTCACGGTGACGCTGGATCTCACCCCCACACCGCACCAGTACATCCCGCCGGTGACACCGCTGGGCGAGGAGACGCCGTTCGGTTACGTGGTACCGGTGGTGCGCGGCCACATGACGGGACGCGTACAGATGAATGGAAGCACCATCGAACTCGACGGTGTCGGTTATCACGACCACAACTGGGGTCACTTCAGGGACGCGGTGTGGGACTGGGGGATCGTGCACGCGGGCCCGTACAGCATCCTGTACGGGCGCTTTGCGGAATCGCAGCGGGAGCTGCAGAACCGGCCGCTGCTACTGGCCGCGTTCGACGGCGACGGTCCGCAGCGCTTCGTACTGACGGGCGACTACCGGGTGGAATGGGCGGAGACATCCGCGACACCACCCCCGAAGACCCGCGTCATGCATGCCACAGCGGCGCAACGCTGGCCGCGTGTCATCTCGCTCTCGGCCGTGCGGGGGCCGGACAAGCTCGCGTTGACCATCGAGGTCGAGCGCCACTTCCTCTCCGAGACCGGCGGGGGCGAGCAGCCGCTGTTCCGCGCGGACGAGACCGCGCGTTCGTTCTTCTACCAACTGGAGGGACGCGTGCGCCTGACCGGACACCTGGACGGCAAAGCGGTGGACGAGACCGGCCACGCCTACTCGGAAACGTTCTTCGTGGATCGTTAGCGTTTTGCGGTAACCGGTCCGGGTCCGAAGCCGTTGAGGGTGTCGACCACGCGCATCAAATCCCCGCTCCGGTAGAAGTCCACCGCGACCAGGTTGGGGATCATCTTGCGTTCTTTCTGGCAGGCACGCGCGCGCTTCAGCAGGAAGTCATACGCGTTCACGATCTCCGCGTTGCTGGGCAGCGGCGTCGGCGTGGTTTCGATCCAGTGGTTCATGAGCAGCAGCGAGCCCGAGGTTCCACCGCGGCCGGGCTTGTTGGAAAACTCGGACGGATCCAGGAAGCGGTACGGGGTTTCCTGGCAGACCTCGAACGCGGGGTGATACCACGGCACCCCCTCCGTGTTGTTTTCGCCGAGCACCACCACACGCTGGTCGCTATCGACCATTTCCCGCAGCGTCGGCCAGGGCGCCGTTACCGCCCCGCGGTACACGAGACGGTCGAGCCCGCTCTTCTCAAAACAGGCTGCGACATCCTGCGGCGTGACTCCCTCGTCCTGAATGATGATGACGATGACCTCGCCGGGGTTCATCACGAGGAACTCGCGGATCTGCTCCAGCGCGGCGACAAAGCGTGTGGCCCCGAGTTCGCAGAAGCCATGACAGAAGTAGACGTCGCGGTTTCCGGTTTCCTTTCCCACCATGCGGTCCCGAATGCGCATGGCGGCTCCCACCGCTTCCTTGCCGAGCGCTTCCTCATACTTGGCCATGGAATTCGTCTCGTCCTCGAGCTCCGTGCGCACCCGGTCGCCCACCGGCACGCCGTAGTGGACGTCGATCAGGAATCCCCGGATGCCGTCCTGGAGCTGGGCGCGGATGCCCTTCTGCTGGTTCGGGAACATCCAGTCCGCAATGTCGCCCGCGCTCATCGAGTTGTGCGTCGCCGCCAACGCAACCTTGTCGAAGCGGCGGTCGCAGAGTTCCGGGTGGCCATTGCATGCGTCGACCACTGAGTCCGCAACCGGGGCGCGGTCCTGGCGCACATACCAGATAGCCCCGGCACCGATGACCACCACGCCGACGACGGACGCGACCACGTTGCGCGGGAGGCGCGAGTGCCTGCCGCTGGACGCGGCTGCTACCGCCGCTTCAACTCTGGGAATCCAGCCCATGATGGCCAGGAAGATCTCCTGTATGCCAAAAAAGAACAGGACGCCCGCGCCGGCCACGGCCAGCACCTGCATGGCCACCATGGGATGGAATGCGGCCACCCCGCCGGCCAGTGCGAGGCCGGCTCCGCGCAGGAGTCCCAGCGAACCGCGGCGGGGCCGCCTTCCAACGCCCCGCCACGCGTGCGCCGCGATGGCGGCAATGTCGACGCGGTTGAAGGTGGACGTGACGCCCGCCACCAGTACCAGCCCGATACCCGCGAAGATCCACATGCGCAGCGCCAGCGGTCCGATGAAAGCCGTCCACAGCCCGCGAATGAGTCCGGACATGAACTCCGCCCCGGCCATCGACGCGAGTAGCGGCCCACCGAACTTCGCCAGCGCACCCACCACCGCACCGGACACCGCCATAGCGAGCCCGTAGCGCACGAGATCCTGCTCCTTGCGCTGCGAGAGTCCAAGGCTCAGGGCGCCAAGCACGAGACTCAGGCCGAGCAGCACGAAGGCACGCGTGCGCATGCGGTTCGCGATGCGCATCGCGCGGGCGAGGTATTTCCCGGAAGGCCAGTCATCCTCGTTGGCGATGACCGCGAGCGCCTTTGCGGGGATCTTGGCGGCTATTTCCGGGTTCGTGGCGAGCGCGTCACGAACCACGACACCCGCGTCGTTCAAGGTCAAGGAGATGCTCTTGCCCGTCTCCGAGAGGATGGTTTGGTGGGTCTCCTTGACCGCCTTCTTGACGACCGCCCGAAAAGCAACGGAACCCACCACGCGCTCCACGGAGCCCACGATGATCGGGCGGTACGGCAGCAGGTCGTGACGAGCGGCGATGATCTGGTCGGAGAGAACTCCCGCGACCACGCCCGCGAGCTCCGGGTCCGAGAGCCCGTCGGCCACGCGGGTTGCAAACACATCGGCGTCGAAGAACGTGCGCGAAAAGTAGGAGTAAGTTGCGCCGAAGAGGAGCGCGGCCAGGCTGATCGTGCCACAGGCCACAACGAAGATCCGGCGGAGTTGATTCTTCATGGGGAACCCGCCCCCCGGGGCGGTCAAGGAGCTCATGCATCCGGGCGAGCGCCACCGGCTGTCTGGGGAAGTCGCCTATTGCCCCGGCCGTACGGGTGGCGTAACATCGGACCAGACTTTACCGGCCGCCGATCCCAGCACCGCCGATTCTAAAGAATCCCGAAGAAGAAGAAAATATGAATCGAACCCGGTCATCGGGTTCAACTCACCTTCCGATTCGTTGTTTCCTGAAAGAGACCACCATGCCAGCAAAGACACCCGTTGACGACCAAGGCCGCGTAACGGCGAAGGACCTTCTGGAAGACCTCCGCGCCGTCATCCACGACGCCGAGGAGCTTCTGCGCGCCACGGAAGGACAGGCGGACGAGAAGATCGCCGGCATCCGCACCCGTGCCGAGGAAACGCTGGGCGGCGCGCGCGAACGCCTGGAGAACGCGGGTGCCGGCATCGAGGAGAACGCCCGGTCTGCGGCGCGTTCCACCGACGCGTACGTGCGCGAAAACCCGTGGATTGCGGTTGCGGTTGCAGCCGGGATCGGCTACGTGCTGGGCGCCCTGGGGCGACGGCGCTAGGGGCACGGCCATGAACGACCGTCCGCGCACCAACCACCCCCACGGCATTCTTGATTCGTTTCGGTCACTGCTCGACACGATCCTGACCATTCTGCACGGCAGGGCCGAACTCCTCAGCACCGAGCTGGAAGAAGAAGTGACGCGCCTGGTCCGCGTGCTGCTGTGGGGGATCGTGTCCGTGTTCTCGGTGATCATCGGTGCGTCCTTTCTGGGCACCATGCTCCTGGTGGCGGCGCCCGAGAGGTACCGTGCCCTGGTCGCCGCGGGGCTGGGACTCGTGTTTCTGGTCATCGCCGCGGTCGGGTTTGCTGCCATCCGCAGAATCCTGCACTCGAAACCGCGCCCCTTCGACGCCACGCTCGGCGAACTGGAGAAGGACCGCGACGCCATCAGGAGCCGGCGATGAGTTTCCGGCCGGATGCGCTGGCCGAGCGCCGCAAGGCCCTGATCGCGCGCTGCGGCGAGGAGCGGGAGGAACTGGGCGCGATCGTCGGCGGGATCGAGAGCAAGCTTGCCCTGGCGGAAACCGTGGTCGCGACGGCGCGTGGACTCAACCGGCATCGCGCCCTCGCCGGCGCCGCCGGGGTGTTCATGGTGCTCGCACCCCTCGCAGCGCGGAGCTGGATTCGCCGCGCGCTCTGGCTGATCCCCGCGGCCATCGAGGGATACCAGCTCTTCGCCGGGCACAGGCGGTCTCCGCCGGACGACCCGTCCCCGCAGGCCGAATCCACCGGCTGACTTCTTCCTGTTGGTTTCGCGCCGCATCGCCTACTCTGGCGGCGTGACACCCCCTGCCCAGCTCGAACTCGAGCTTCTCTCGCACGTCAACGCGACGCCGCCACGCGTCGTGGCCAGCCGCCATCTGCAGAAGCACCGCCTGCGCAACGACGTGCTGCGGCGCGTGGAGTACGTGCGCCGTTACTTTCCCGAGCTCGACGGCGAATCCATCACGGTGGGTGTTACGCGCGCCGCGAGCGGCATGGCCATCCCGGGCGGCACGCGTATCTGGCTCAACCCGTCGCGATTGTCGTATCACACCATCGCGCACGAACTGATGCATCTGCTGCAATGCCGTGACCTGGGAATTCCTTCCGGGGAGAAGGCGTGCGACGTGTTCTCGCTGGCGCGTCACTGGACGCTCAACGACGAGCGGCCCAGCTACATCCGCGTGCCCAGATCCATGCTGGACGAGAACGGACGACTCAATGACGCGCAGGCGCGCGTCGTGTTCGAAGTCGCCCGCGAGGCGGTGGTGCAGCGCTCGCACGGCATGCGCCGCTATCTGTCGTTCTTCGAGGCCGAGCTTGTGCACCGCTGTCAGCGCGAACGCAGCCTGCGCCCCATACTCATTGCCCCCCTCGGAGCAATCTCACCGCGTTAACCGTTCATCGAGTCCACCACATACTGCACCAGCGGACCCGTAACTCCTGTTCTAACGCGTTGTGCGGTGTCCCTATGCGGTGTACACTTAATGCTCAATTCCATACCGCAGTGCTCCCGGAAACAAACGAGGTCGCGCCATGAGTCGACGCACAAAGCGTCGAACGCTTGCCCCCTCGGGCTGGCTGTTCGGTTTCCTCGCACTGGCGTTGTTGGCCGCCGTGCCGGCATTCGCCGGAACCCTATGTGGAATCGTCCGCGATGGGCAGACCCTTCTGCCCGTTGATCGCGCGGCGGTTTTTCTCTACGACAACCTCGATCAGTACACCGGCCTCTATGCGGGCACCGACCCCGCCGGCCACTATTGTATTGATAACGTCCCTGCCGGCACCTACACGCTGCAGGTGCGCGTGGATGACTACGTGGCCGCCGTGGTTCGCGACATTGTGGTGCAGAGTGCCACCAGTGTCGATGTGCACACCCGCACCCCGTTGTTCCTGGCCGGGCCACAACCCAACCCGGCCACCAACAACGTCACCTTCAGGTTCGGCTCGCCCGGCGGCGAACCCACGACGCTCGAGGTGTTCGACATCACCGGCCGCCTGGTGATGGGCTGGAGCGGTGAAGGCAGCGGTGACAACGCCATTCAATGGAATCTCAAAGACCCGAACGGCTCTCCGGTCGCTTCGGGGGTCTACGTGGTTCGTGTGCGATCGGGCGGCAACGAGGCCGTTCGGCGTTTCGTTCGGCTTCGCTAACCGATCAACCCGGAGGACACCATGCGTACATCTCGAAACCTGATTCAACAGTTGCGTTGGTCCGGGCGTGCGGGCACGGCCCTCGCGCTGCTCCTGGTCCTTGCCTGCGGCAAGGACGGGGACCAGTATTCGCCGCTGCCGGCCTCTGACAGTCCGGTGGCGGCGGTGGTAGCGGGAACGGTTCGCGACGCGCAGAAGAGCGTGGTCGCGGACGCGCTCGTGGTCATCGAGCCCTCCGTGGAAGGGGTTCCGCTCACGGCGACACTGCTCGCCCACGGCGACGATGCGGCCAACGGCCCGGCCACGTCCGGGCGCCGCGTCACCACCACCGGCGCCGGCGGCAGCTACGCCTTCAAGGACGTCGCACCGGGCGACTACTACCTGCAGGTCATCGCCGACGACCATCTCGGCGCCATGCAGGCAATCTTCGTTCCCGCCCCGGAGGCGTTGCTGGACACGGTGTACGTGGACGTAAACCTCACCCCCACGGGCACGCTGGACGGTGTCGCCACGCTCGAAAACGCCACCAGCCACCAGGGCACCGTGGTGTACGTGCAGGGCACGTCGTACGTGGCGGTCACCGACCCCACCGGCGCCTACTCGCTGACGGACGTGCCGGTCGGCAGCTACACGGTGCGCGCCACGCATCCCGGCTATCTGGACGACTCCGACAGCGGGACCATCGCCATGGCGGGCGAAGTGGCGCCCGTGCCGGCGATGTACCTGCCGCTCGTGTCCAACATTCCACCGGTGGCAACCATCAGCGCTGCGGGCCCGCTGTTCAGCAACTTCCCGGTCGACTTCGTCGCAAGCGGCAGCGACGTGGACGGGACCGTGGTTCTCTACGAGTGGGACTGGGAAAACGACGGTGTCTTCGACTATGCGAGCGTGGACTCCGCCAACGCCAGCCACACCTATACCACGGATGGCAATTACATCGCGAAGCTGCGCGTGACCGACAACCAGGGTGCAATCGGACTGACCGCGATCAACCTGGAGATCGGTCCCCTGCCCACATCCACGGTCTACATGTCGTGGCGCGGGAGCGATACCAATGCCGGGCTGCTTCCCAATGTTCCGGTGAAGACGCTGTCCAAGGCGTACGCCACCGCAATGGCCAACAGCAGCACGGCGATTCTGATCGAGGAGGGAGCGTACAACGAGGTCCCCAATCTGTTGTCGGGGATCGACGTGTCCGGTGGCCGGACCTGGCCCTCATGGGCAGAAGGTGTCGGCTATTCGACGTTCAACGTTGGCGTCACCCCCGCCAGCGCAAACAACATCACGACCGCCGTGCTGGTCCGGCGTATCCATATTCAGGCATCGTCCGCCCTGGCGACCGGTAACTCGATTGCGATGCGGGTCACCAACTCCGCGGCAACCGTCCGCTTCGAGGAATGCATGTTCGTCGCCTCGAACGCGCGCGCCGGCACCGCGGGCGGTTCCGGAAGCAATGGCCCGAGCGCGAACCCTGGAGTGTCGGGCCTCGGCGGCAGTTGCAACGGAACCTACGGCAATGGCGGCTCGGGCGGCTCGTCTCCGGTGGGACGCACTGGAGGAACGGGCGGGCGGGGTGGACTGGAAGGGGCCAACAACGGGGTTGCCGGCGGCACCGGCGTCGGTGGCACGGCAGGGGGTAGCGGCGGCCTGGGCGACTACGATAACAGCCTCATCAGTTGCAACGCGGTCGGCGGTCCCGGCGGCAGCGGCTCACCCGGTGCCTTTGGCGCGAATGGCGCCGCGGGAGCCGCCGCGCCAAACACCGGCCAGACAGTGGGCGGCAACTGGACTCCCATGAACTCCGGAAACGGCAGCAGCGGCTCGCCGGGTAACGGCGGTGGCGGTGGTGGCGGCGGCGGCGGCCAGGGCGGTGTCGTCTGCGACGATGGCGGCGGTAATGGCGGTGGTGGCGGCGGCGGCGGCGCGGGTGGCGGCGCCTTCGGCTCCGGCGGCGGGGGCGGTTACGCGTCCTTCGCCGTGTGGGTCTACAACTCGTCGTGCGAATTCGCCTCGTGCATCTTCCAGACCGGTAGCGGCGGCAGCGGTGCCGCGGGCGGCGGCGGCGGCATCGGCGGCGTGGGTGGAAATGGAGGATCCGGCGCAGCCGTCTGCACATCCGAGGTCGGACGTGGCGGCAACGGCGGGCGGGGCGGCGATGGCGGCGACGGCGGTGGCGGAGCGGGTGGCCCCGGTGGGCCGAGCGTGGGTGTGGCGTACTTCGGCGCGGCCCCGACCATTACCAGTCCTCTCTATACACTCGGCTCGCCCGGCCCGGGCGGCAGCGGTGGCACCAACGGCTTCGGGGGTACGGCGCCAGCGGGTGCGGCGGGTATCAGCGCAAATACGCTCGCGTTCTAAGCCGTATCCAGGGAGTCAACGAGAAGGGGCGCACCATACGGTGCGCCCCTTTTTTCACGTGCTCACGTTGCGCTGGCCGCTCAGGCGCCCAGGCCTTTCTTGACCTTGTCGGCGATGCCGGGCGCGGCGGCGGCCACCGCGTCCACCAGGTCGCGCGCTTCGCGCAGCGTGCGGTCCGCGTACTTCTTGTCCTCGATGCCGGGCAGATTGATGAGCACGTTCAAGAACGCGCCGCCCGCGGCGGTGCGCAGCGCCAGCGCCGCCACCCCCGCGTCGCTGATGGAGTTCCTGTTGCCCTTCTCGGCGGTGGCCTCGATGAGCGGCAACACGCGGTGACACGCGCGCATCACCTCGAGGGGCACCTCGATGGCCTGGCGGGTGGCGTCCTGGATGGCGGCATCGCGCCGCTTCTGTTCCTCCTCGGAACCCTTCGGCATCCGGTTGGCGGCCATGACGGCGTCGAACGCGCGTGCATCGTCGTCCACCGCGCGCACGAACGACTGTTTGATCGACTGGGCCAGGTGCGCCACCTTGCCCATCTCCTCCCACGATTCCTCGTAGCCCTTCTTGCCGTGGGTGAGGTTGGCCACCATGGCGGTGAGCGCCGCCGCCAGCGCGCCGCACAACGCGGCCACGCTGCCGCCGCCCGGCACCGGTGCTTCTGTCGACGTCAGATCCACGAACGACGCGACACTCGCGCTCGCCAGCGGGGCGGGTTGCGCCACGCGGTACTCGATGATCTTCTGCGCGGGATCGAACCCGCCCAGCTCGCGCAGCCCCAGCGACTGGATGGCGGTCTCGATGAGTTCACCCTCCGGTACGCCCGGCGACGCGCCCTGCTTCTCCAGGTAGTGCAGACCCGCGCGCCGCATCGCCTCCAGCGGTATCAGGCCCACCAGTTCGCTGCCGGTGGCGCGCAGCCCGCGCGCTTCCGCCTGGCGCGCCACCTCGTCGAAGGCCACGTGCGGCGGGGTGATGTCGAAGTCCGTCAGATTGATGGATATCTGCGCGCGCTGGTACTCGTCGATGTACCAGCCCACCGCCTTGCATTCCTTGAGCGTGCCCGCTTCGTAGACGAAATCGCCGTTCATGTCGCGCACGAAACGCCCGTGTTCGTCGCGCTTCTTGCGCCCGGACTCGCGGATGGAGAAGGCGATGTCGTTGGCCTTCTTCCGGTCGCGCGTATTGAGGTTGACGTTGTAGGCGATGAGAAACTTGCGCGCGCCGATCACGGTGGCTCCGGAGCGCGCGTTCATGCGCGCAGGGCCGAAGTCCGGTTTCCACGCCGGGTCGGCGAGCTTCTCCACCAGCCCTTCGTATTCGCCGGCGCGGATGGCGGCTAGGTTGCGGCGCTCGTCGCTGGAGGCGGCGAACTCGTAGAGATACACGGGGATCTTCAATTCGTCGCCCACGCGCTTTGCAAGCACGCGCGCCAGCTCCACGCATTCGCCCATGGAGGTGGTTCCCAGCGGCACGAAGGGGCACACGTCGGTGGCGCCCATGCGCGGGTGCGCGCCGCTGTGCTGGCCCATGTCTATCAATTCGGCGGCTTTGGCAACGCCGCGGAAGGCCGCGTCCACCGCGCGCTCCAGCGGTGCCACGAAGGTGACCACGGTGCGGTTGGTGTCGCGGCCGGGGTCCACGTCGAGCACGTGCACGCCCTCGCCGGCGGCGATGGCGGCCACGATGGCGTCGATAATGCCGCGATCGCCGCCCTCGCTGAAATTCGGAACACATTCAACCAGTTTCATCCTGCTGCTCCTGTCCAAGCGGTTTTCGCTCCCGCGATACTAGCCAAGAATGCGCCCATCGCCTACCGGAACTGGCGAGGATCGAAGAGACCCGGCGGGACCTGGTTGGGCACGATCTCGGTGTAGCGGTAGATGAAGTTCCGGTCCGGGCCCTCGGCCATTCCGAAGGCGAAGAAAACCATGAGACCCGCCACCTCACGCCAGTCGTCAAACATGATGCGCAGCGTTCCCTCGGCACCGGCCGGATTGAGTTCGAGCAGGCGCGGCAGCCCGCTCTCCTCGTCGATGAAGATCGCCGCGGGACTTCCGCCCTCGTCCCGCATGTCGACCCGGGCGCACGCGTGGCCGTCCACCGTATCCATCCCCGCCACGGTATGGCCGGAGAAACGAGTGTCGATTTCGAACAGGTCCAGGTGAAACTCGTGGCCGCGCACGAACGCGCGCACGCGCGGGTCGCCCTCCACCATCCTGGCTCCGTCGCTCAACCACGTGCTGTCCGGGGTGCTCCACACCGCGATGCTGTCCACACCGTCGCTCTGTCGAAAGTGCACGCTGCCGGGGCGCACCGATTCCACCCAGGTGCGGAAATGTCCGTCGGGGCCGATGCAGTTCGCGGCCACGGACAAGCTGTGCAGGCGGCCGATGGCCTCGCGGCCACCCAGCGCCCGCGTCATGCGTGCCACGGGATCCGCCTGGCTTGAGTTGTTGCAACCCGCCGCCAGCAACGGAGTCAGCGCAGCTACGATCCATAAGAAGCGTCTCATCATAACCACCACCGGCTCACCAGCCTTGGTTCAACATCCACGATTCGCCCGTTCACGGAATCCACCACCACGCGCACCCAGCCAATGTCGGGCGAACCGAAGGTCTCGATGCGCGTGAACGTGTCGATGGGGTCGGGACGCAGCGGCGGGTCCCATAGCGGATGGTCGACGACGAAGGTGTGCCCGTCGCCGTGCAACAGCAGCACCTGGCCGTCGAATCCGAGCACCAGTTCCCGCAGGCGATTCACCAGGCGCCCGAAATCGGCATTCTCCGCGCGTGCAAACCCGGGTTCTGCGTGCATGGCCAGGATCACGCCCTTCAGGCTGTCGGCGTGCGCGACCGCGAACGCCTCCTCCAGCCACGCGACGGCGGCATCCTGGCGCCGCACCACCTCGGCGTCGTCCTCGGCCGTCCGTCCCGGGAACGCTTCCGCCGCGTCTCCCGAACCCACCACGTGAATGGTCGCACATACGAAGCCTCCCCGCACCCAGCGCACGTTCTCCACGAACTCCGCGTGGGCGGGATCCGCGGCCTGCGACACCACGCGCATCGGGCGAGTACCCAGCGTCCGCGACGGATCGGAAAAGAACGTCGCGCGCAACCGTGCCAGCCGCTCCAGCGGTTGGAAGTCGCCGGCGAGACCCTCGTGGCAGTCCGTCCACTCGTTGTCACCCGGCGTGTACACCACCGGATGTTGAATTGCATTCATCTTTGCGAGCATTTCGTTGTAGTGGCCGTCCGAGCACGGATACCAGAAGATATCGCCGATGTGAAACAGCCACGCGAGATCGGCGCCGTCGACGTCCCGGACGAGGCGCCGAAAACGTCCTTCCTCCCAGACCCGGTAGGGGCCGTCGCCAAACACCCCGAAGGCGAAGCACCCCGGCGGCAGCGGGGCGGGCGCCTTCGGCCCGGAACACGCGAGCAACACGGCAGCAATGGCAACGAGTGGTATTCGCGACGCATTCACCAGGTCACGGCGCTCCGTGCAGACTCTGCGCCGCGGGAAACGGAACGCGCTTGCCTGTGGTCATGGCCGGCACGCCGCTTCCGGCCGGGCCACCGCGCCGCAACGCGACATACCAGCCGCTGGCCATCCAGCGCGGCACCAGGTCTGCAAGTTCGGTATCGAGAGAACCGATGGCCGGATTGCTGCGCAGGGTCTTCGAGATGGTGAAGAGGAAGTCCGAGTTCATGAAGCGCTGCACGTCGAGGCCGTTGCGATGAAACAGCGTCACCAGACTGCCGGGCGTGAAGTGCCGGGTGCGGACCCGGGAGGCGACGGTGGATCCCGCGGCGTCGTCGCCCCCATCGCGCTGCCGGCTCCAGCGGCGCGCGAGGCTGCGCGGGCTCAGGTAGCTGGAGAGTTGGCGGGGACCATAACCGTTGGCGGCGGCGACAATCACCACCCCGTCCGGCCGGAGGTGGTGCACGACGTTGGCCAGCAGCGCGTCGGGGTCGGCGGCGCGCTCGATCACCCCCGACGCAATCACCAGGTCGAACCGCTCGCCGCCGCGAAACGCAACCGCATCGGAGGCCGTCACCGAGAGGTTGTCGAAGCCGGCCCGCGACGCGGCGTTGGACAGCGCGTCGAGGCTGCGACGGTCGGTGTCGACGGCGCGCACACGCGCGCCGGTCCGCGCCAGCGGCAGGGTAACCGCCCCGGCGCCGCAGGCGAACTCCAGCACGGACAGATCTGTGACCTGCGCACGGCGTTCGGCCGCGAGGTCTTCCAATGCCCGGTATACGAAGAGCAGCTTCCTGCGATCCACGGCGTCCCGGCAGGGACTTACCGCGGCAAATTCTTCAAAGGAAATCGTGCTGGCCATGGAGTACACGCTCGTTCCGCCATCATACTACGCTCCGGCGGGTTGTCACCACCAGAGCGTTCCTGCCCGTCCGCCTGGTGCGTCCGTGGCTGTCGGCAAGAATGATGCGCACGGTGTTCCCGCCTCTCAATGGTCAGGAAGCCTGGAAGCGCCGCTCCGCCTCCGCCGCCAGATGGCCGCCGATGGCGAGCGATGCGGTGGCGGCGGGAGAGGGCGCGTTGCGCACGTGCAGCACGCGTCCCGAACCGCCAAAACTGAAGTCGTCCAGAAAGCGTCCCCGGCGGTCGACCGCCTGGGCGCGCACGCCCGACGGCCCGAAGATCAGGTCCCCGTCGCCGAGGTCGGGAATGTAGCGGCGCAGCGCATTGGCAAACGCGCGCCGCGAGAGGTCGCGCACGAACTCGCCCGCGCCGGTGGCGCCGTGCGCCAGCGCCATGCGGTAGAAACCCGGAAAGCCCGCCAGCTCCAGCATGTCGCGCGCGGAAACGTCGCTCACACGGTATCCCTCGCGTGCAAACGCGAGCACCGCGTTGGGGCCGGCGTGGACATCGTCGTGGACGGTGCGGGTGAAGTGAACACCGAGGAACGGGTAGCGCGGGTCGGGCACCGGGTAGATGAGCGCGCGGATGCGGGCGGCGGCATCGGCGGTGAGCGTGTAGTAGTCGCCGCGCATGGGCACAATGTGAATACCGTCGCGGTGGCCGGTCATGGCCGCGATCCGGTCCGAATGGAGCCCGGCGCACGTGATGACGAAGCGCGCGCGCACCTCGCCGCCCGGGGTGGCGATCACCACCTCATCGGCCAGCTCGCGGATGGCGGTCACCCGGCGGCCGGTGAGAACCGCACCGCCGCCGGCCTCGATATCGCCGGCGAGCGCGTGGGCCACCGCGCGAAAGTCGATCACCCCCGTGCCGTGGGAGTGCAACGCCCGCAGGCCCGTCACCGCCGGTTCCAGTTCTCGCAGGCGCTCGGGGCCGATGTCCTCCACGTCCTCGATGCCGTTGTCCTTTGCGCGCTGCGCCAGCGCGGCCATCGAAGCCAGCTCGCGCGACTCGATGGCGACGATCAGCTTTCCACAACGGCGATACGGGATGCCCCGCTCCTGCGCAAAGGCCTCCAGCTCGCGCTTGCCCGCGATGCACAGGCGCGCCTTCAGGGATCCGGGTTTGTAGTAGATGCCGGCGTGCAGGACGCCGGAATTGTGCCCGCTCTGGTGCCAGGCGACGTCGGCCTCCTTGTCGAGGACGGCGATGCGCGCCCCGGGGTGGCGGCGCAGGAGTTGCCACGCGGTGGCAAGGCCCACAATGCCGGCGCCAACAATCAGGTAGTCGAAACGGGTCTCGGGAGACGTGTCTGTGTTCATGTGGATTGTGCCACCAGTTGGACGTCCCGGCAGCATACACCATTTGGCCCGCCCCGGTCGCCGGGTGCTATACTATGCGGGAGCCGCCATTCGCATCCACCACGAGGTAACCATGAAAGTCATCGCCGATCTGACCGTGCTCCCCCTGGGAGTCGGCGTCTCCCTGTCCAAATACATTGCTGCGTGCGAAAAGGTCCTCAATGAGGCAAGACTCGAAACGCGCCTGCACGCCTATGGAACCAACATCGAGGGTGAGTGGGACGACGTGTTCGCCGCCATCAAGCGCTGCCACGTCGTGCTCCACGAAATGGGCGTTCCGCGCGTGTCGTGCGTGATCAAAGCGGGAACGCGCACCGACCGCGCCCAGACCATGGACGACAAGGTGCGCAGCGTCGAAGAGAAGATGTAGAATCGCCCGCGCCGTATCACCGGGCTAGAACAGCCCGGTGATGTTGGCGTCCGCGTCGATGTCCATGCGCGCCGCCGCCGGAACCGCCGGCAACCCCGGCATGAGCATCATGTCCCCGCATACCACCACGATGAACCCCGCCCCCGCCGAGAGGATGGCGTCGGTCACCGTGATGGTGAAGCCCTTTGGCGCGCCGATGAGTTTCGGGTTGTCGGAAAGCGACGACTGCGTCTTGGCAATACACACCGGCAACTTGCCGTAGCCAATCCTGGCAAAGCGTTCCAGCTTAATACGCGCGTCCTTCTCGAAGTACACATCGTCCGCCCCGTAGATCTCGGTGGCAATCCTGCGCACCTTCTCCTGCGGGGTCGCGTCCAGGTCATACAGAAACGTGCGTTGCGGATCGGGGTTGGCGTCGGCCAGTTCGGTGGCAATTTTGGCCAGCTCCATGGCGCCTTCCCCACCCCGCATGAACGCGTCGTGTGGCGCGAACGCCACCTCCTGGCCCGCGCAGAAACGGCGCAGTGCCGTGATCTCGGCTTCGGTGTCGAACGGGTAGCGGTTGAGCGCCACCACAATGGGGACGCCGAACTTCTTCATGCCGCGGATGTGGCGCTCCAGGTTGGCGAGCCCGGCCTCGAACGCCTCCTGGTTCTCCTTCTCCAGCAGTTCCGCCGGCTTCTCGGGCACGCCACCGTGGCGTTTGATGGCGCGGGTGGTGGCCACGATGACAACCGCGTTGGGATACAGCCCAGACTGCCGGCACACGATGTCGAAGTACTTCTCGCCGCCCAGGTCCGAACCGAAACCACACTCCGTCACCACGTAGTCCGCGAGCTTGAGTGCGGTGCGCGCCGCGATCACGCTGCTGGTGCCGTGCGCGATGTTGGCGAACGGCCCCGCGTGGATCAGCGCCGGCGTGTGCTCGATGGTCTGCACCAGATTGGGCTGGATGGCGTCCTTGAGCACCACCGCCATGGCGCGCTCGGCGCCGAGGTCGCGTGCGGTCACCACCTCGCCATCCAGGTCGTAGGCAACCACGATGTCGCCCAGACGCTTCTTGAGATCCTCGCGGCCATCGGCCAGCGCGAGGATGGCCATCACTTCCGAGGCCGCCGTAATCACGAAACCGGTTTCGCGCGGAACGCCGTTGGTGGGCCCGCCCAGGCCCACCACGATGTGCCGCAACGCGCGATCGTTCATGTCGAGGGCGCGGTTCCACAGCACGCGGGTCACGTCGATGCGCCGCTCGTTGCCCTGATAGATGTGGTTGTCGAGCAGGGCGGCGAGCAGGTTGTGCGCGGTGGTGATGGCATGGATGTCGCCGTTGAAGTGCAGGTTGATGTCCTCCATGGGAATCACCTGCGCGTAACCGCCGCCGGTGGCGCCGCCCTTCATGCCGAACACCGGACCCAGCGAGGGTTCGCGCAGCGCGATCATGCCGCTCTTGCCGATCTTTCCGAGCGCCTGGCCGAGTCCGACGCTGGTGAGCGTCTTGCCCTCGCCGCGGCTGGTGGGGGTCATGGCCGTCACCAGGATGAGCTTTCCGTCCGGGCGGTCCTTCCATCGATCCAGCGCTTCCAGGCGG